>JBFWJM010000225.1:0-5678 GCA_050253205.1 Desulfovibrionaceae bacterium | reverse complement strand
ACACCAACGACTCCATGGCGCGCTACCTGGTGCGCATGGACGAACTGGAGCAGAGCTGCCGGATCATCGAGCAGGCCATCGAGCAGATTCCCGAGGGCGACTTCCTGTTGCCCAAGGCCCCCAAGCCCTCGGCCAAGATGCCCGCAGGCGAGGCCTACTTCGCGGTGGAGGGCGCGCGCGGCAAGGTCGGCATGCATGTCGTTTCCGACGGCTCCAAGACGCCGCAGCGCATCAAGCTGCGCGCCCCCGGCTTCAGCAACCTGAGCGCCTTCGCCGAGGTCACCCGGGGCATGCTCCTGGCCGACGCGGTGGCGACCCTGGGCAGCCTGGACCTCATCATCCCTGAAATCGACAGGTAGGACCGTTATGGAAATCCCCATGATTCTCCAGATCATCATCGCGCTTGTGGCCATCATGGCCTGGGTCGGCCTCACGGCCCTGGTCATGGTCTGGGTCGAGCGCAAGGGCGCGGGCTACATCCAGCTCCGGCCCGGCCCGTTCGAGGTCGGCCCGCAGGGCGCGTTGCAGCCCCTGGTGGACGGCATCAAACTGATGTGCAAGCAGCTGTTCATTCCCGAGACCTCGGACAAGCTGCTGTTCGTCTTCGCCCCGATCCTCTCCTTCCTTCCCGTATTCCTGCTCTTCTCTGTGCTGCCCTACGGGCCGATCCTCGTGAGCCAGGATACCAACCTCGCCATCCTGCTGATCCTGGCATTTGCCGGGTTCAACGTCCTGGCGGTGATGCTCGCGGGCTGGGCGCAGAACAACAAGTGGGGCCTGCTCGGCGCGGCGCGCGCCGTGGCCCAGAACGTGGCCTACGAGATTCCGCTGCTGCTCTCCGTGCTGGCCATCACGTTCATGACCGGCTCGCTCTCCCTGGTGGAGATCACCAACGGGCAGGGCGGCTGGCCGTGGCAGTGGAACGTGATCTACCAGCCCATCGCCTTCATCATCTTCATCATCGCCGCCGTGGGCGAGACCAACCGCGCGCCGTTCGACCTGGCCGAGGCCGAGTCCGAGCTCACGGCCGGGTTCCACACCGAGTACTCCTCCATGGGCTTCGGCCTCTTCTTCATGGCCGAGTATGCATACATGATGGTGGTCGCATCAGTGGCCACGGTGCTGTTCCTCGGCGGATACAAGGGCCCCTTCGGCACCGACGGCTGGTGGTGGTTCGTTCCCAAGGCCTACGCGATCATGTTCTTCATCGTCTGGATCCGCTGGACGTATCCCCGCGTGACCTTCGCGCACCTGCTGAACGTCAACTGGAAATGGCTGTTGCCCCTGGCGACCCTCAACCTGCTGGGCACCGCCTTCTTCATGAAGCTGTTCGCATAAGGACGGGAGAACATGAGCTTATACAAAACCATCGTCCAGCCCATCGTGGACTGCTGGAGCCTGTTCGTCGGTCTGAAGGTGACCGGCGAGTACTTCGCCAAGAAGAACATCACCGTGCATTACCCGCGCGAGACCGTTCCGGCGGATGTGGAACAGAGCTTCGGCGGGCATGTGGAGCTGGTGGCCAAACCCAAGGACCCCCTTACGCCCAAGTGCATCTCCTGCATGATGTGCGTGACCAACTGCCCCTCCAAGTGCCTCACCGTGGTGAAGCAGAAGGCCCCGAAGCTCACCCCCGAGCAGGAGGCCGAGAAGGCGCGCTGCGAGGAAGCTGGCGAGAAGTTCAAGGAGCCCAAGGCCCCCAAGAACCCGGCCAAGTTCCTCTATGACTACTCGCTGTGTTCGCTCTGCGGCACCTGCATCGAGAACTGCCCGGCCGGATCGCTGCGCTACTCCCACAACATCTACTTCGTTGGGACCGACCGCAAGGAATTCAAGCTCGACCTGCTCAAGCGGCTCGAAAAACAGGCAGCCAAGGCCCCCGAGAAGGCCGAGGCCGCCGAAAGCAAAGAGGCGTAGGTGCTCGCTATGGAAACGATGGCAACTATCGCATTCGTGGTCTACGTGCTCATCATTCTGGGCGGCGGGATCATGGCTGTGGGCAGCGCGAGCCTCGTCAGGGCGCTCGTGGGGCTCATCGCCACGATGCTCGGCGTCGCCGGAATGTACATGCTCATGGCCACGCCGTTCATGGCCTTCATGCAGCTGCTCATCTACGTGGGTGCCGTGGCCGTGCTGGTCTTCTTCGCCGTGATGCTCACCGAGGCCCACGCCAAGGGCGAGGAATCGGAACCCGGACCCATCCGCCAGTACTTCTGGGCGCTGGCCGGGGTCATGAGCGTCGGCGGCGTGCTCTCCTGGGTCATCATGACCAAGCCTGCGGCCAGCGCCCTGGTGCCCACCGAGGTGGGCCTGATGGAACTGGGCAAGGGACTTCTCGAACAGTACTTCCTCGCCTTCGAGCTCATTTCGGTCGTGCTCCTCGTGGCCATGTCCGGTGCGGTGCTTCTGGCCTGGGAGAGGAGGGACAAGTAATGAGTCCGCTTACCCTGTTCCAACTCGTTGCGCTCCTTCTGCTGTGCATCGGCCTGTTCGGCATCGTCAAGCGCAGGAGCCTTGTCGGCATGCTCATCTCCGTGGAGCTGATGCTCAACGGCGCGGGCCTGTCCATCGTGGCCGCAGGCCAGCTCACCGAGGCCGACGCGGTGCTCTCCCAGCTCGGGACGCTTCTGGTCATGGGCCTCGCCGCAGCGGAAGCCACCCTGGTCCTTTCCATCATCGTGGTTGTCCACCGTCGCTTCGGGACCACCAAAACCAGTGAAGTCTCCACGCTCAAGGAAGAATTATGATGATTGAGAGCGCACGTCTCCTGATCCCTCTGGTCGTGACCCTGCTGGCGCCGTTCGCCATCTGGTTCGCGAGAAAGGACATCAACAAACGCGAATCCGTATCGCTCATCGCGGGATTCGTGACGTTCGTCGCCAACCTGAGCATGGTTCCGCAGATTCTCGACGGCAAGATCCTGTACTACAAGATGTTCACGATCATGCCCGGGATCAGCATCACCTTCTCCGCTGACGGCCTGTCCATCATCTTCGCCCTGGTGGCCTCCTTCCTCTGGATGTTCGCCACCAGCTACAACATCGGCTACATGCGCAGCCTCAACGAGCATGCGCAGACCCGGTACTACTTCTGCTTCGCGGTGGCCATCTTCGGGGCCATGGGCGTCAGCTTCTCGGGCACGGTGTTCACGCTGTACCTCTTCTACGAGGTCATCACCGTGTTCACGTACCCGCTGGTCGCTCACCACGAGGACGAGGAAGCCTTCACCGGAGCCCGCAAGTACATCGTCTACCTGATGGGCACCTCGAAGCTCTTCCTGCTCCCGGCCATGGTGCTCACCTACGTGCTCTGCGGCACGCTGGACATGCACCTGGGCGACGTGGTCACCGGCATGTTCCCCAAGGAAGTGGTGGCCGAGCAGCCCGTGCTCGTCACGGTCACCTACGTGCTCTACATCGCGGGCCTGGCCAAGGCGGCGCTCCTGCCGTTCCACAACTGGCTGCCCTCGGCCATGGTCGCGCCGACCCCGGTCTCCGCACTGCTCCACGCGGTGGCGGTGGTCAAGGCCGGTGTGTTCTCCGTGTGTCGCGTGATGCTCTCGGGCTTCGGCCTGGAGACCATGGACGTGCTCGGCGTGGGCATCCCCACCGCGTACGTGGCCGCGGCCACCATCGTGGTCGGCTCGCTCATCGCCCTGACCAAGAACGACCTCAAGGCGCGGCTGGCGTATTCCACCGTGTCGCAGCTCTCCTACGTGGTCGTGGGCGTCTCCATGCTCACACCCATGGCGGTGCAGGGCGGCATGGCGCACATCGCCCACCACGCCTTCTCCAAGATCACGCTGTTCTTCGCGGCGGGTGCCATCTACGTGGCCACCCACAACAAGAAGATCGATCAGATGAACGGCTTCGGCTGGCGCATGCCCTGGACCTTCGGCGCGTTCTTCATCGCGTCCCTGTCCATGATCGGCATGCCCCCGGTGTGCGGCTTCGTCTCCAAATGGTACCTGGTCAACGGCGCGCTCCAGGCCGACCAGATCGTACTGCTGGTGGCGCTGCTCCTCTCCACGGCGCTCAACGCGGGCTACTTCGTGCCCATCTTCATCCGGGCGTTCTTCTTCAAACCCGCGCCCGAGGCCAACGTGGAGCAGTACACCGAAGCGCCGCTGACCATGGTCGTGCCACTGTGCACCACGGCGCTGATCAGCGTCATCCTCGGCATCTATCCCGAGATCTTCATGAACTTCATCAAGGTCTTCGGACACTTCTAGGGGGCTTCAATGACACCGCTTGGCGAATTCTTTGAAAAGCTCAGGGGGAACTGGAAGACCTGGAGAACGGTCTTCTACGCGGTGCTCGCCGTGCTTGTGGGACTGAACTTCGTCCTGAACACGCACGAGCCGCACTTCGTCCTGGATGCCTATCCCGGCTTCTTCGCCGGATTCGGCCTGATCTTCGGGCTGGCCATGGTCATCCTCATGAAAAAGATCATTCAGCCCATGATTGGTCGAGGCGAGGGGTATTATGATTCCGACGACTAGCTTCCTGCATCCGAGCCTCGGGTTCCTGGCCCTGGCCCTGGCGCTGCCGTTCTTCCGCGGCGACTCCAAATACTGGCGCTGGATGCTGCTCCTGCCGCCGATCCTGGCGATCTGGAGCGTCATGTCCATCCAGCCCGGCGTGTACGGGACGATCAACTGGCTCGGCACCGAGATGGTGCTTGGCCGGGTGGACAAGCTCTCCCTGGTCTTCGCCCAGGTCTTCGCGGTGATGAGTCTGGCGGGCATGTTCTACGCCATGCACGTCACCGACAAGGCCCAGCACGCCGCCGCGAGCCTCTACGTGGCCGGCGGGTTCGGCTGCGTGTTCTGCGGGGACTACCTGAGCCTGTTCCTCTTCTGGGAACTCATGAGCGTGGGCTCCACGTTCCTGGTCTGGCTCGCCCGCAACCCCGCCTCCACCCGCGCGGGCTTCCGGTACTTCCTGTACCACACCATCGGCGGGCTCTTCCTGCTGGCGGGCCTGCTGCTCAAGTACAAGGCCACGGGTTCCTGGGCCTTCAACTGGGCCGACCCCGCGCTGAACAACACCTACGACTGGCTGATCATGATCGGCTTCTGCGTCAACGCCGCCGTCGTGCCGCTGCACGCCTGGCTGCCCGACGCCTACCCGAGGGGCACCGTCACCGGCTCGGTGTTCATGTGCGCCTTCACCACCAAGACCGCCGTCTACGTGCTCATCCGCGGCTTCGCGGGCTGGGAGATTCTGGCCGTGGCCGGAACGTTCATGGCTGTCTACGGCGTGCTCTACGCGTGCATGGAAAACAACGCCCGGCGCATCCTCTCCTACCACATCGTCTCCCAGGTGGGGTACATGGTGGCGGGCATCGGCATCGGCACGGCCATGACGCTCAACGGCGCCATTGCCCACGCCTACGCCCACATCCTCTACAAGGGCCTGCTGTTCATGTCCGTGGGATGCATCTTCTACGCCGTGGGCACCCAGAAACTCGACGAAATGGGCGGCCTGGTCGGCCGGATGCCCTGGGTCATGCTGCTGTACATGGTGGCGGCCCTTTCCATCTCCGGCATGCCGCTGTTCAACGGCTTCATCTCCAAGACCATGACCATCACCGGCGCGGCCGAGGCGCATCGCACCTGGCTCGCCATGGGCATGGAGATCGCGGCGGTGGGCACGTTCATCTCGGTGGGCATCAAA
>JBFWJM010000224.1:0-5679 GCA_050253205.1 Desulfovibrionaceae bacterium | reverse complement strand
GGCCTGATCACCTTCCTTCCCTTGTTGGTCGGGAAGGTGATCAGGCCGGTGATGCGGTTCTTGCCCTTGACGTCCTTGTGGGTGACGACCTTGAACACGCCGGGCATGGCCTCGGCTTCGGTCACGTCGATGGACTTGATGTTCGCGTGGGAGACCTCGGCCTGCACCAGGGCGCAGCGCAGGGTGCCCTGCGGCAGCCTGAGGCCCAGGTCCGCGCCGAAGTCCCAGGTGCCGGTGACCTTGGCGACGCCGGAGGGGCGGGGGTAGTTCGTGCCCCAGATGCGGCCGTCCACGGGGATCTTGAACTGGAGGTCCTCCATGCTCATCTCGCCGCGCATGACCTTGGCCGCAGCCATGACCGCGTCCACCAGCGGCTTGTAGCCGGTGCAGCGGCAGGCGTTGCGGTGCTTCTGGAACCAGTCGCGCACTTCCTCACGCGAGGGGTTGGGGTTGGACTCCAGCAGGCCCACCGTGGAGACGATGAATCCGGGGGAGCAGAAGCCGCACTGCGCGCCGCCGAAGGCGATCCAGGCCATCTGCACCGGGTGCAGGTTGTCCGGGGTGCCCACACCCTCCAGGGTCGTGATCTTGGCACCGTGTTCCACCTTGGCCCACTTGCGGGTGCAGGAACGGATGACCTTGCCGTCGAACAGAATGGAGCAACTGCCGCACTGGCCCTGACCGCAGCCCACCTTGACGCTGGTCAGACCCAGGTTTTCGCGCAGAACCATGGCCAGGTTCGCCGATGCATCGGCGATGACCATGCGCTCAACGCCATTCACGTTGATGGTCTTTTTGATCATGAGAAGCCTCCTCAACGATCGTTTACGTGGTTTACAATGCCAGCTCCGCCCGCTGGGCGGAGTTCGCCGTCAACATTTGCCGAAGGGACACACGGGATAGCGACATTCGTCGCACCCGGCGCAGAACCCGCCATGCCCCAGTTCCACGATGTCGCGCCGGGAAATCTGTTCTCCGGCGAGGATGCGCGGCACCACCAGGTCGAACACGCTGGCCCGGTGGTACATGACGCAGCCGGGCAGCCCGAGCACCGGCACCCCGCCAAGATACGCCAGCAGGAACATGGCCCCCGGGAAGGTGGGGGAGCCGTAGCTCACCACCTCCGCCCCCGTGGCCCGGATGGAGGCGGGGGTCTGGTCGTCCGGGTCCACGGACATGCCCCCCGTCACCACCACCATCTCCGCGCCCTGCTCCACGAAGCGCAGGATGGCGTCGCGGGTCATGGCCGGGTCGTCGCTGACGAGCACCTGGTCCATGACCTCCGAGCCCAGCGCCGCGAACTTCCTGCGCAGCACCGGGCCGAATTTGTCCTTGATGCGCCCGTGGTAGACCTCGCTGCCCGTGGTCACCACGCCGACGCGCAGCCGCGCCAGGGGCTTGACCTGGATCACGGGCCAGGCCTCGGCCGCGATGGCCTCCACCTGCTCGATGAGCGCCTCCTCCACCACCAGCGGGATGACCCGCGTCCCGGCGATGGGCCTGGCGGAGTCGATGAACTGGTTGGTGTGCAGGGTCGAGAGCGCCACGTTCTCGATGGAGTTGATGCGATGCAGCGCCTCCACGTCGATGGACAGCAGCCCCGGCTCGGCGATGAGGTTCACCCTACCCTCGCAGACCTCGGAGAAGGAGAGCCCCGGCCCGGACACGGCCCGGGCGATGCGCCTGGCCGCGTCGTCCTCGTGGAGCTGCCCGGCCGAAAGGTCCAGGGCGTAGATGTGCTCCTTGCCGATGCTCAGCAGGGTGGGAATGTCCTCCTCGGCGATGACGTGGCCGCGCCGAAACGCCGGGCCCTTGCCCTCGCCGGGGACGATGCGGGTCATGTCGTGGCAGAGCACCTTGCCCACGGCCTCTTCCACGGGAAGCGTCAAGATCATCTCGTCAACTCCTGCAACGCGTATCGCGGTCCTGCGCGCCCACCGAGCCGGTGCGCATGCGTGGTTTTCGCATGGTTCCGGCGTGGAGCGCCCATCGTTATTTGCTCAAACCCTCTCCCCCCGGACACCAGCTACAATTTCGTCGTTCGAGGGGTTTGCACGCCATAGGTAAAAGCTCTCACATGCCATTGCAACCATTTAGAATGGATGGTTATGACATCTCTAACATTGCCAATATCATCTCATCTTTTATTGTGCTTGTTCAAGTAGAAATCGTGATAATAAGGCTTTGTACTCCGCCTGCTGGCCGCGTTGACTTCCACCACGGCCGGAACTAGAAGTTCAACTGGCGCGGAACATTCCGCGATCCGGCTCCGCGCCATTCGCGGGCGCTGCCTTCGTCGGCGTTCGCAGACGCATGACGTGGTCGCAACCTTCTCCGGAGCTCCAATGAAAATCGCCGTAGAACTGGATTTTTTCGGCCAGAAAGTCACCCGCCTGCTCGACTACCCCGGCACCCCCGCAGGCCACGCCGAGGTCATCCGCTGGCTCATGAGCAACACGGACTACAAATGGGCCGATTACGAACACGCCCCCGAAGGCGAACGGATGCTGTTTTCCCTGGGGCTGACCAAGCCCTGACCCTTGCCGCTCCATATCACTGCCTCCCGGCGGCCATTGCACGGTGGATCTCTATGCCGCGCTCCTGGCGCAGGCTCGCCTCGCCCGGCCGCAGCATGGGCCCCATGCGCTCCAGCGAGCGCCCCACCAGGTCCTGCCCGGCGCTGGCGTTGCCCGAGATGGCGGGCAGCCCCGAAAGCAGGATGCAGACCTGCGGGCTGAAATGCAGGGCCGCGTGCAGCCAGCGGTCCATGGCCTTCCTGCCCAGGCGGGAGCGCTCGCTCACGAACGACTCCAGGTTTGGAATCGTATGCAGGGAGAGCAGCATCTCCTTGTTCAGCTCCACCAGGCAGCGGCACTCGCGGCTGTCGTGCAGAACCTTCTGCACCGGGCGCAGGGTGTAGGCGAAGCGCCCGTCCGTGATGCGTATGCGCGCGGCCTCCAGGCGCAGCAGCGAGCCGAGCACCCGCTCGCGTGCGGGCTCCGCTGCCGAACGCATGAGCGAACGGCCCACGGCGCAGATGTCCATCGTCACGGCGCAGGGCCTGCTTCCGGGCTGGCGCGGGGCCTGCCGGGCGCAGGCGAGGTAGACGTCCAGGTCGAACTGGTCGAGCTGCTCGCCCGAGTAGCGGAGCTGCCGCGCGGCTCCGGTGGAGTGCACGAGCAGGTCGCGCACCGCGCGGCGGCGGCGCAGGTACTGGGCCTGGAAGAGCCCGGAGGCGAAGAACAGGTCCGGCGGCAGCCGCAGGAAGGCATCCTCCTGCTGCGTCAGTGCCCACCCGGCGGCAGGGGCCGAGCCCCAGGGTCCGCCCATCCAGCTTCCGTAGCCGTCGCTTTCGTCAAACATTGCCTATTCCCTCCTGCATGGCGTCCCGCGCGGCCATATCCTGCGCGTCGCCCGCCTCGTGTTCCGCGTTCAGGAAAAACGGCGAGTGGTGCTCCTCCACCTCGAAGGCGCACTCGCGCAACGCGCCCGCGTTGTCGAAGAGCATGCCCAGCGGGCCCAGGGGGCGGTCCTGGAGCCTGCGGCGCTCCCCGGCGGGGGCCCGGTCGGCCCGGTCGTTGAACCCGCGCTCCAGACCCAGGGTCCGCAGGCTGAGCGAGGTCAGGTTCTCGGTGGACATGGACAGCCCGTACAGGGCGTTGACCGCCGCCGTGAGATGGTGCAGGGCCTCGGGCCGATGCAGGGCCGCGAAGGCCAGGTGGCGGCAGTAGCCCGCCGTCTCCAGGGCCATGGAGGCCATGAGCAGGCTACAGGCCATCTCCGAGCGCTCCTTGCCCGGGCCGCCGGCGGCGTCTGCGGATTCGTCGAAAAGATCGTCGCGCCCCAGGCGCACCCCGAAGGACGAGGCCGCAGCCGAGGCCCCCGCGCCAAAGAGCCGCCCCAGGGCGGTTCCCTCGCCAGTTTCCCGCAGCAGGCGGCAGGCGGCGGAAGCGTCGCCCCGGGCGAGCAGCCCGGCCTGGATGGCCACCCGCAGGGAAAAGCCCATCTCCACGCCGTCGAGGCCATACTCCACGCACAACCCCCGCAGCCGCTCCACGCCCTCCGCGTCGTCCATGCCGCAGGCGCGGGAGAAGACCCAGCGCTCGTCCGAATGCTGCGGCCAGCCGTAGCGCCCGGCCCCGGCAGCGCAGCGGCCGTCCGCCCCGGAGGGCGATCCGGGGCAGTCGTTGCCGCAGCGGTCGCCCTGCTCCCGGCCTTGCGCGCCGCCCTGCGCCGCCTCGCCCAGGGAGCACCGCAGGCTGCGAAGGGCGCTGTCGAAATCATCCTGCCGCGCGAGGCTCCTTCCGGGGGTTCCGGTGTCGTCGAGCACCACGGCCTTGACCCCCTTGGCGCCGAGCACGGCGCCGTCGCCGCCCTGGCCCAGGCGCAGCGCGGCCCCCTTCTCCGGGCGATGCACGCGCACGGCCGCGCAGGCCATGCCCCGCTCCCCGGCGGGCCCGTTGCCCAGCACGGTGACGTGCGCGCCGTGGCGCTCGCGCAACCGCTCCGAAAGCGCGCCGAGCCCCAGATGGCGAAACTCGGGCGCACGGCTCACGCGCACTCCTCCGGAGGAGATGTGCACGGTCCAGGGGGCCTCGTCGCGCTGGTCGCCCTGCACCACCACGGCCGCGAAGCCCAGGCGGGCCAGGGCGTCCCCGGCGCTCCCGCCGTTGACGGCCACCTCGACCCCGGGAAACAGCGGGCTCTTGCAGCCCACGTAGAGCTGGCGCGCGGCGGTGTCCGCTCCGGCGAGCAGGCCCGGCGCGAGCACAACGCGGTTCTCGGGGCCGAGGGGCTCGCACCGCGCGGGCACCTCGGAACTGACCATCCGCGCGACCATGGCCCGGCCCCCGAGGCCCACGTAGGCTCCCAGGGATTCGGTCCAGGCCCGGGGCGCGCCGGGCGCGCCCGTGTCGATGCGCAGGATGCGGTCCATGTTCCGGGTTCTCCTCCTCTCAGCCCTTTCCGGCGGTTACATTTCGTTGGGCAGCTCGCGCAGCTGCGCGTAGGTGAACACCGGGCCGTCCTGGCAGACGTAATGCGTGCCGATGTTGCACCGCCCGCAGATGCCCACCCCGCACTTCATGCGCTTTTCCAGGGTGGTGATGATCTGCTCGTCCTGAAAACCCAGTTCCTGCATGGCCTGGATGGTGAACTTGATCATGATGGGCGGACCGCAGGTCACGGCGAAGCAATTCTCGGGCGAAGGGTTCATTTCCTTGAGGATATTCGGGATGAGCCCCACCTTGTGCTGCCAGTCGTCCGTGCCGTTGTCCACGGTGAGCACGGTGTTCAGGTCGTCGCGCTCCAGCCACTCGGGCACCTCGTAGCTGAAGGCCATGTCGTGCGGGCTGCGCGCGCCGTAGAGCAGCGAGATGTCGCCGTAGTCCGCGCGGTTGTCGAGCATGTAGAGCAGCAGGGTGCGCAACGGGGCCATGCCGATGCCGCCGCCCACGAAGAGGATGTTCTTGCCGCGCATTTCCTTGTACGGGAAGCAGTTGCCCAGCGGAGCGCGCACGCCGATCTGGTCGCCCGCCTTGAGCTTGTGCAGCTGGCTGGTCAGCTCGCCCACGCGCATGACGCTGAACTGGAGGTAGTCCATGCGCGTGGGGGTGGAGTTGATGACGAAGGTGGACTCGCCCACACCGAACACCGAGAGCTGGCCCACCTGGCCGGGCT
>JBFWJM010000223.1:0-5701 GCA_050253205.1 Desulfovibrionaceae bacterium | reverse complement strand
GCAGGAGCGAGCTCTGCCCGGGGTCCGACGTGGACGTGCTGCTGCTGTTTTCGGGCAAGGCCCCGGAGGAGGTGGAGGAGCTTTCCGCCTTCCTCTTCCATCCGCTCTGGGACCTGGGCCTCGACCAGGGCCACGGCGTGCGCTCCATCGGCGACTGCATCTCCCTGGCAAAGGACGACTTCCAGGTGCTGGCCTCGCTGCTGGACGTGCGCTTCGTGGCCGGGGACGCCCGGGTGGTGGAGCGTTTCCGCGAGGTCTTCGCGCGGAAGGTGGCCGCGCCGCTTCGCGGGGCGTTCTCCCGCTGGCTGCGCGATACGAACCGCACCCGCGAGCAGGAGTTCGGCGATTCCTCCGGCCTGCTGGAGCCGGACCTCAAGAACGGCATCGGCGGCCTGCGCGGGGTGCACCAGATCGGCTGGTGCAGCGCGCTGCTCGGGGCGCGAGGAGGGTGGGACGACCCCCTGACCCGGCATGAGCGCGAGGTGTTCGACGCGGACTACCGCTTCGTGCTCGACGCGCGCACGGCCCTGCACCTGGCCGCCGGGCGCAGGATGGACACCCTGCACTTCGACCTCCAGCCCCGCGTGGCCGAGCTGCTGGGCTATGCGCCCCGCAAGGCGGACCCGCGCGAGCGCGCCCTGGCCGTGGAGCGGTTCCTCTCCGCGCTGCACGAGGCCATGGCCCGGATCAAGATTTTGCGCTCGGCCTTCTGGCAGGAGTGCTTCCCGCCCCGCTTCTGGCTCACCAAACGGCCGGGGCCCGGCATCCTCGACACCTCGCGCGGGCTCGATTTCGACCCCAGGTTCCTTGATGGCCCTGAGCGGCGGGCGGGCATGGGGCTGGTCATGGAGCTGTTCCGCCAGGCGGCGGAAACGGGCCGCCCGCTCTCCCTGGCGGCCATGCGCTCGGTGCGCGGAGCCATGGAGCGGGGCAGCGCCCACCCTGGGGCGGACCGTGGCGGAGCCGACCCGGCGATGCACAGCGAGAGCGTCGACCCGAACGCCGACCATATTGCCGAGCATATTGCCGACCAGGCCGCGGACCCGGCGGCCCTGCTTTCCGGGCTGCTCGGCGTCGCCCGCGCGCCCCACGGCCTCTTCGCCGTGCGCATGATGCAGGAGGCCGGGCTTCTCGGGCTCATCCTGCCCCGTTTTCGCAAGGTGGAGCACCTCGTGCAGTTCGACGACTACCACCTCCACCCCGTGGGGCGGCACACGGTGGAGACCGTGGGCAAGGCCGCCGCGCTCCTGGGCGGGGAGGACGAGCGCTTCGCGCCCATTGCCGCGCGCCTGGAGCACCCGGAGCGCGTGCTCCTGGCGGCCCTGTTCCACGACCTGGGCAAGGGCGGCGGCGAGCACTCCGCCAAGGGAGCGGACCTGGTGGAGGAGACCCTCGGCCGCTACGGCCTCGACAAGGCCACCGTGGCCGACGTGGCCTTCCTGGTGCGCGAGCATCTGCTCCTGCCCAAGACCGCCACCCGCAAAGACCTGGCGGACGAGCGCGTGGTGGCCGAGGTGGCCGAGTGCGCGGAAACCCCCGCCCGGCTCGACATGCTCTACCTGCTCAGCGTGGCGGACTCCATGGCCACCGGGCCGCGCGCCTGGTCCGCCTGGACGGCCTCGCTGCTTTTCGAGCTCTACCGCAAGGCCTCCAAGCTCCTTTCCATCGGCCCGCTCTCCGCGCCGGATGCGGCCCTGGCCGCCCGCGCCGCCCGGCAGAGCGCCCTGGCCCTGGCCCGGCAGGAGATGGACGAGGCCACCGCCCGCGCCGGGCTGGCGCGCATGCCCTCGCGCGCGTTCCAGGCGCTCCCGCCCGAGGAGCTGGTGCGTCACCTGCTCCTGGCCCGCCGTCTGGCGGACGCCCTTGCCGAGGACGCCGTGCGCTCCCCCGGCAGGGTCAAGGGCGTGGGCGTCTGCGTGCTGGATGCCCGGCCAACGGGTGTGGGCGATGCCTGGGAGCTGACCATCGCCACCACGGATCGGCCCGGGCTCTTCGCCACTTTGGCCGGGGTGCTCGCGCTGCATCAGCTGGACATCCTCGCGGCAGAGCTGTTCACCTGGAAGGACGGCACCGTGGTGGACGTGTTCACGGTGCATGGCCCGGCGGACGAGAGCTACGCCGGGGAGCTTTTCGAGCGTGTGCGCCGCGCGGTGCGCTATGCGCTGACGGGCAAGCTCTCCCTGGGCTACCGCCTGGAGGAGATGCGCCGCTCGCCGCTGCGGCAGGGCAGGGGCGGGCCGCTACTGCCGCCCTTTGTCCGGGTGGACAACCAATCCTCGGATTTTTACACCCTGGTGGAGGTGGCCGCGCCCGACCGACTCGGCCTGCTCTTCGACGTGGCCCGCGCCATGGCCGACATGCACCTCTCCATCCATCTGGCCAAGATCACCACGGATGCGGGCCGCATAGCGGACGTGTTCCATGTGCGCGCGTCCGACGGCCGCAAGCTCGACGACCCCGGGCTCGTCTCCCAGGTGGAGACGGAGATTATGAAGGTGCTGGAGCGGGAGTAGCCTCCACCGCGTTCACCGGATCATCGACACAGGAGCCATACAGGTCCGGGTCGCCCGCCCTCTCCAATCATGGGGCCCAACGGGTCCTTGGCGGTGAAGCGGCCCGTGAAGGGCCGTGGCTACGCATGGCGTGGCGCAGGCCGAAGCGGACGTAGCCGCGTGGGCCGTTTTGTCCGAGGTAGGGGGTCAACCAACTTCACGCGAGTCCAGATACCCCTGAGCCAGCAGAATGGGAAAATAAACTCCCAAAATGACGGCTAAAACCGTAAAAGCAGTTAATCTGAAGAAGTTATTATTTTCAGGCCCAAGAACGAGCAATCCACCAAAGACATTGAAGATAAATGTCCCAAGGAAGATGACCGGAAAAAGAAAACTTCCCCTCCTAATCTTTCCTCCAGTGGACCTTGTTGTATTTGCTTCTCTTTGGACAAGAATTTTCCAATACACAGGAACAAACAACGTTATGAATATTGCAGAAACCAGTCCAGACAGCGCTGTCTGAAATACAAATATGAAACCGATGTTACTTGAAACGATAAATGCATAAGATACTATCAAGATGAATATTACCATAATTAAAAATGCAGTGTTTGCGACAAAGCTTCTATTCTGCTTTGTTGGAAAAATATTATTTTGATATTTAATTGCCAACACAACATTAGCAACGAAGAGAAATACTGGATGCATTATACTATCAATACCCATTAGTTTATAAGAAAATATTGACAACAGCATTATTGCGATTGATGCTACTATTATATCTCTGCATAATGCTTTTGTGTTTCTTTTAATGAATTTTAAAGAGCGATCTATGCAGTTGTGCAATTTACCCATCTGGCTATCCTTGTTGAAAAGGGGGCCTTGGCCCCCTTGTTTCTACTTCCGTTTGCCGAATCGTTCCTCTTTTCGCTTTTCAATGTTCTTGTCCACTGTGTCCAAATACCACTTTCCTGCCTTTTTGACCCCTTCCCAAACCTCTCCGCCGTATTTCTTGGCATATTGAACACCTACATTGTATGGAGACGGACTTCCTGGAGTACCTGTTTGCAGCCATGGCTCCACATATTTCCAGGCCTGGCTTCCCAGTTCCAGAGCCCTGTAGACAACAGGGTTCATCCCCGTCGGATCAACCCCGTTCACCGGGTCATCTTCACCAGAGAATCGGGGCAGTACCCATACAAATCCGGGTCGCCCGCCCCTTTTTGGCGACGGGGTCCAACGGGTCCTTGGCGGTGAAGCGGCCCGTGAAAAGTCATAACAGGCCGTGGCTGCATATGTCGCCCCTGAGGCCGAAGCAGGGGAGACCCAAGGGGCCACTGGCCGAGGTTCTAAAATTCAGTGCGGTACAGCCCCTGCGCCTTGAGAAAGCGGATAACATCGCTGTCCTTGCGTTCATACGCCTGGACCTCGCTCCAAAATCCGGGACGCAGAATATGCACCTTGCGAACGTTCTTGTAGATACCTCTTCCGAAGGACATGGTTTCTATGTAAATTTCCTTGATGTCGTGCAGAGGAATATTGCGCCAGTAGAGCCCGTTATGTGCATACAGATGCTCCCCATCCGTCCTCAGCATGCAGGTGCGGAATAGACGGTTAATGGAAAAAATCACTCCAACAAAAACCCCCACTGCTCCTGGTGGGAAATCATACATGGCGTAAGAAAAAATTATCACAGCGAGAAGCATCGCACTTTTTTTGATGGCAAAACACAGTTTAGGAGTGGTGATTAGTTTCATTTTTTGATTTAAGCGTTATAATATTGTGCGGCAGGAAGTGCAGCAAATGCTGCACTTCCTGCCGCAGCTCATTACCAGAGGTCAGGTTCGTACTCCCGTCTGATCTTCGGTACTTTCACAGTCCAAGTTTTTTCGACAACACCTGTTAAGCCTCGTGGGCCGATTTGCGGCTTGCCGTTGTTGTTGGTTTCAAACTTCAGGTTGTAGTTTTCTCCTGAATAACCATCGCCTTTCACCCACTCTTTTCCAACTCCAGCCCTCATTTTATTTGGTATGGGAACAAAGCCTGCATCGTATCCCACCTTACCCGACACACCTTCCAACTGGTCCACACTGCTGGCGTTGGTTGTCTGGTAGGTTGCCTGCGCGCCCAGGGTCGTGCTGGTCTTGTCCGTGTTGCGGCCTGTTCCCAGGGAGAATTCCAGCACGCGGTTTTCGTCGTCATCCTCGGAAACCATGACGCCGCCCTCCAAATGGTATCCGGCGAGTTCGCCATAAATCCCACCGCCGACACCGCGCGTGTTCAGCCCCCAAGGATCAACCCCGTTCACCGGATCATCGAGGCAGTAGCCGTACAGGTCCGGGTCGCCTGCCCCTTTCTGGCGACGGGGCCCAGCGGATCCTTGGCCGTGAAGCGGCCCGTGAAAAGTCATAACGGGCCGTGGCTGTACATGGCGTCCTTGAGGCCGAAGCGATCTTACTTCGCAAGGGGCCGCACTGGCCCAGGTCGGGCCCTCGCCATCATGGGAAAGCCCGCCCGCAAACTTAACGGGCATGTTGACGCCCGCATCATTCATTTGTCATGAGCAGCGCGCCGACCGATTCGCCCCCTCGGCCCCTGCACACAAAAGGCGCTGTCGTACCGGATTTCCTGTACAACGTTTCCGCGCTCGTCGGCAACGGTGGCGCCTGGCCCGGAAGGCAGGCGAAAGGCCAGAGCATGTTGCCATGCCCCGGCCCTGTGTCATCGGCACTGGCTCGCGCCCTTGCGTGCCCGCCTTTGTTCCTGTTTGTCATGTTTCAGGCTCATGCGCGCTTCCCCCGTCCGCTCCGCTCTTAAATCGGAGTGGACCGGGCTTCCTCCGCCTGCGGCTGTCTTTTCTTACGTTCTTTTTCCGCCTGGAAACCCAGAGCAATGGAAACCACCCCGGAAACAAGAACCGCTTCCACGTAGTCGTTATAAAACTCACCGGTATAGAACCATTGGAATAGCTTCAGAATATAGAACAAAATGATGATGAACATGATCAGGAAGACCTGGAATCCGATTTTCGCCTTGTCGTTGACAATGTTGCACGAAATGTTGACGACGGATAATATATAGAACACCAGGATCATGACCGCATATATTGAATTGAACTCCCCCTTGAACCAGGCGACAGTGCAGGAAGCAAAGCCGATGAATATGGAGTAGAACAAAACATTGAGCTTGTTCGTCCTGTCCTTCAGTTC
>JBFWJM010000222.1:0-5713 GCA_050253205.1 Desulfovibrionaceae bacterium | reverse complement strand
TGGCCGGGGAGCCCACAGTGCAGTCCGTGGTGGCCCATGGGGCGGACGTGGTCAGCTTCTCGGGGGACAAGGTACTGGGCGGGCCCCAGGCCGGGCTCATCGTGGGCCGCAGCGAATACATCTCGAAGATCAAGAAGAATCCCATGAACCGGGCGCTGCGCATCGACAAGATGACCCTGGCCGGGCTGGAGGCCACGCTGCGCCTCTACCTGGAGCCGGAGCGCGCCCTGGCCGAGGTGCCCACCCTGCGCATGATCACCATGGGCGAGGACGAACTCAAGCGCCGGGCGGCGCGGCTGGCCCGGCGGCTGCGGGAGACCCTGGGCGACGCCGCCGACATCTCCACGCGCAAGGACAACTCGCGCGTGGGCGGGGGCTCGTATCCCGAGCGCGACCTGCCCACCGTGCTCGTGTGCGTGCGGCCCCGGCGCTGCTCCGTCTCCGCGCTCAAGGAGCGGCTGCTCTCCACCGAGCCGCCCATGATCGCGCGGCTGGAGGAGGGCGAGCTGCGGCTCGACCCGCGCACCATGGCAAACGATGAACACAAGCTCGCGGCCTCGGCCCTTGCCCAGGCCCTCAAGGAGTAAGCACGCATGACCGCCAAGAAGCAGAGCCTCGAACATCAGCCCGTCTCCTGCTGGGAGGCGTACAAATCCAAGACCCACCGCAAGGCCATGGACCAGACCGCCGAGCGGTACATGGACTTCCTCACGCGCTGCAAGACCGAGCGCGAGTCCATCGCCTTCCTCCGGGCCGGGGCCGAGGCCGCCGGGTTCGCCGAGGGCGTCGGGCCGGGGTCGGCCATGATCGTCAACCGGGGCAAGACCATGCTGCTCGCCCGGCGCGGCAGGCGGCCCATGAGCGAGGGCTTCCGCCTTGTGGGGGCCCACGTGGACACCCCGCGCATCGACCTCAAGCAGCACCCGCTCTACGAGGACGTGGACCTGGCCCTGGCCAAGACCCACTACTACGGCGGCATCCGCAAGTACCAGTGGCTCGCGCGGGAGCTGGCCCTGCACGGCGTGGTGGTCAAGAAGGACGGCACGGTGGTGGAGATCGTGGTGGGCGAGGATGCCGCCGACCCCGTGCTGACCATCACCGACCTGCTGCCCCATCTGGCCTACAAGGAAGTGGTCAAGAAGGTGGAGGACGCCTTCGAGGCCGAGAAGCTCAACGTGGTCCTGGCCCACGAGCCCGACCTCGCCGAGAAGGACGCCAAGAAGCAGGTCAAGACCACGCTGCTGAAGCTGCTGCGCGACCGCTGGGGCATCGCCGAGGACGACCTCTACTCCGCCGAGTTGCAGATCGTCCCTGCCGGGCGGGCGCGGTACGTGGGGCTCGACGGCTCGCTCATCGGCTCCTACGGCCAGGACGACCGGGCCTGCGCGTTCTGCGCCTACGAGGCGTTCCTTGCCGAGCCCGAGCCCGAGCACTGCCAGCTCGCCCTGTTCTGGGACAAGGAGGAGATCGGCTCCGAGGGGGCCACCGGGGCCAAGTCGCTGTTTTTCGAGTACGCCGTGGACGACCTGCGCGAGGCCTGGGAACCGGGGGCCAAGCTCTCCCGCGTGCTCATGGCCGGGCAGGCCATCTCGGCGGACGTGCACGCCGGGGTCGATCCCGATTTCCAGGACGTGTACGAAAAGCTCAACTCCGCTCGCATGGGCTTCGGGCCCACGTTCTCCAAGTTCACGGGCCACCGGGGCAAGGTGGGGGCCAACGACGCGCACCCCGAGTTCATCGCCGGGCTGCGCCGCATCCTCGACGAGGCGGGCGCGCCCTGGCAGATGGCCGAGCTGGGCAAGGTGGACCTGGGCGGCGGCGGCACGGTGGCCAAGTTCCTGGCCGTCTACGGCATGGACATCATCGACATGGGCCCGCCCGTGCTCTCCATGCACTCGCCCTTCGAGCTGAGCAGCAAGGCGGACATCTACGGCACGGTGCGCGCCTTTGCCGCGTTCCTGCGGAGCTAGGGCATGGGCTCGACGGTGGTCATCGAATTCCACGACCTGGTGGGCATGGCCGGGGTGGTCTGCATCCTGGCCATGTATCTCGCCGTGCAGACGGGCCGCGCCCGGGGAGGCGGCCTGGGCTATTCCCTGGCCAACCTCGCCGGGGCGTTGATGATCCTTTACTCCCTGCTCTTCGAGTTCAACCTTTCGGCCGTGATCATCGAGACCTGCTGGGTGTTGATCAGCGTGGTCGGGCTCGTGCGCTGGTGGACGGGCCTGCGCAACAGGGGCGCGGAAAAGAAGCACGACTCGAAGCCCGTGCAACAGCCCGTGCAAAAGTCCTAATCCCGTTCTCCCGCCAGCTCCCGGACCATGCCCAGGGGGATGCTCGTGCGCTCCGCCACGGCCGCAGCGTCCAGGCCCTGGGCCATGAGCCGCCGGACCAGGGCGGAGAGGGGCTCCGCCACCTCCACCACGTGGCCGTCCGGGTCGAGCACGCGAAAGCCCCGCTGCCCCCAGGGCTGCTCCACGATGGGGTGCGCGGCAGGGGCCCCGGCCGCCTCGCAGGCCGCCCAGGCCTCGTCCAGCTCCGCGCACTCGAAATACATCTCGAAATTATCCCGCCCCAGGGGGCCCGCCTGCGCTTCAGCCCCCGGGCGCATGAGCGGCAGCGCGCCGTCCGCCTGCCAGAGGAAGAACCCGGCCCGGAAGGCCAGGTGCGGCCCGTGGTCGGCCAGGAGCTCCTGCCCCAATACCGTTTCGTAGAACCGCCGCGAGGCGTTGATGTCCCTGACCAGGACCGTGGGGCCCTCGAAGCTGATGCGCATGTTTTCCTCCAGTGCGGCCCAGGTGTTCGTGTGCATTGATGCCGGGCCCTGCGATTGACGTTGATCCCTTGAGCACTCCACGGTTTTTACCTACACTGGCGGAAACCAAAACGCCAGGGCGCGCCCATGGGCCGCCCCGCGAAAGGATTTTTGCATGCATCTCGTCATGGGCACGGCAGGGCACATCGACCACGGCAAGACCACACTGGTCAAGGCCCTCACGGGCACGGACTGCGACCGTCTGGCCGAGGAGAAGAAGCGCGGCATCACCATCGAACTCGGCTTCGCCCGGCTCGACCTGGGCGACCTCGGCCACGGCGACGTGCGCCTGGGGGTGGTGGACGTGCCCGGGCATGAACGCTTCGTCAAGAACATGGTGGCCGGAGCGGCGGGCATCGACTTCGTCCTGCTGGTCATCGCGGCGGACGAGGGCATCATGCCGCAGACGCGCGAGCATCTGGAGATATGCACCCTGCTGGGCATTCGGTGCGGGCTCGTGGCCCTCACCAAGACCGACATGGTGGAGGACGACTGGCTGGCGATGGTCAGAGAGGAGGTGGCCGCCGAACTGGAGCCCACCTTCCTTTCCGGTGCTCCGGTCATCCCCGTCTCCGCGCACACGGGCGCGGGGCTCGGCGAGCTGCGCTCCGCCCTGGCGGCCCTGGCCGGGGAGATGGGCGCGCACGAGGCGTTGGACGTCTTCCGTCTGCCCGTGGACCGCGTGTTCACCATGAAGGGGTTCGGCACGGTGGTCACGGGCACCCTCGTCTCCGGGCAGGTGGCCCTGGGCGAGGAGGTCATGGCCTACCCCGAGGGCCCCAGGGCCAAGGTGCGCGGGCTGCAATCGCACTCCGAGCAGGTGGAGCGCGTGGGCGCTGGGAGGCGCGTGGCCATGAACCTCCAGGGGCTCGAAGTGGAGGACCTGAACCGGGGCGACGTGCTGGCCCGGCCGGGCACGCTCTTCCCTTCCGCGCAGTGGGACGTGGAGCTGACCTGCCTGGCCTCCTCGCCGCGCTCGCTCAAGCACCGCAAGGAACTGCACTTCCACCACGGCACGCGCGAAATCCTCGCGCGCATCCATCTCTACGACCGCGAGGAGCTGAAGCCGGGGGAGACGGCCGTGTGCCGCCTGCGCTTTCCCTCGCCCCTGGCGGGCATGGCGGGCGACCACGTGGTGCTGCGTTCGTTCTCCCCGCTGCGCACCGTGGCGGGTGGCCGCGTGGTGAACCCCGTGGGCCGGAGGGTCAAGCGGTTCTCCGAAGGCTTCGAGCTGCTGAAAACCCTGGCCGGGGCGCGGGAGCCCGCCGAGCGCTGCCGCCTCCAGCTGCGCCTGGCCGGGCCCGAGGGGCTCAACCTAGCGGAGCTCCAGGCCCTGGCTGCCGTGGCAGCCAAGCCACTGGAAAAGATCATGAACGACCTGGGCGGCAAGCGCGAGGCGGTGCTCATCGACAAGGACGAGCGGCGCTACGTCTCGGGCCCGCTGGCCGACGAGCTGGAGCGCGGCTGCCTGGAGCACCTCGCCGCGTTCCACAAGCGCGAGCCCATGAAGCAGGGGCTCGGGCGAGGGGCCCTGGCCTCCACCTGGGGGGCGAAGCTGCCGGAGCGGCTTTTCCACGTGCTGCTGGAGCGCATGGTCCGCTCGGGCGCGCTGGTGCAGGAGCAGGACGTGCTGCGCCTGCCGGAGCACAAGGTCTCCCTGGCGGGGGACCAGGAAAAGCTGCGCGCCGCCGTGCTGGAGGCGTACGTGGGCGGCGGGGAACGCCCCCCGAACCAGAAGGACGTGCTGGCCGGGCTGGAGGTGGACGCCAAGGGGGCCGCCGGGGTCTACCGCCTGCTCCAGGAGCAGGGCGAACTGGTGAAGATCATGGAGGGGATGTATTTTCATGCGCCCGTGCTCCGGGCCATCCGCGACAAGGTGGTGGGCTTCCTCACGGAGCATGGCAAGATGAGCGCTCCGGACTTCAAGGACCTCTGCGGGCTGACCCGCAAGTACGCCATCCCCGTGCTGGAATGGATGGACAAGGAAAAGATCACCGTGCGTGTGGGCGACCATCGGCAACTGCGCAAGGGAGGCCAGGCATGATGGTTCGCACTGTTTGGCTTCCTGCGATGTTGTGCTGCCTGCTGCTGGCGGTCATGCTCATGGTGGGTTGCGCCGCGCGGAGCCCGCATGGGGCGAGCCGCGCGGACCTCGACGCGCTGGTGGACGAATCGGCCCGGGCCGTGCTCGCCCTGCGGCTCAAGTATCCGCAGCTGGGGCCCATGCTGGCGGACGCCCAGGGGCTGCTCGTGTTCCCGGCGTTCACCAGGGCGGGCTACTTCGTCTCCGTTTCCGGGGGCAGCGGGGTGTACGTGGCGCGGGACGAGGCCGGGTTCTGGTCCGCGCCCATGTTCCGCACCATGGGCGGCGTGGGCGGGGGCATGCTCGCCGGGGCGGAGCACGGCGCGCTGGCCTATCTCATCTTCGACAGCGAGGTGGCGCGGCTGGTGGCCCGGGCCCGCTGGAAGGCGGACGCGCGCTTCGGCGTCACGGCCCTGACCACCACGGTGGAGCATGCCACGGACCAGGCCATCGCCCTGGCGGACTTCAGCGGGGTGTATGCGGGCGTGGGCCTGGAGGGGGCCTATGTGGACGTCTGGACTACTGCGGACGAGAGCTACCACGGAGTGGGAAGCACCCCGGAATCCATCCTCGCGGGCGGGGGGGAAGACCAGGGGCGCGACAGGATGGTCCAGGCCATCGAAGGGCCTCTGGCGCAATAACTCGAAGGGCCTTCGGTTTAATTGATCGATGGGCCTTCGGCCTAGTGGGCGGAGGGTTTAACGGGACTTTGGCTTGCCAGTCGCCGGGAATCGCGCTAGCAGGCTGTTGAAAAATGGCAATCCGCGCTTCAGAGGGAGAAACGGGCGGCCGGGCACGAAAAAGGCCCGCGCCAG
>JBFWJM010000221.1:0-5752 GCA_050253205.1 Desulfovibrionaceae bacterium | reverse complement strand
CGCACGGTGTCGCTCCCGGGGGTGAAGGCGCAGAGCATCAGGGTCATGAATCGCCCGCTGGCGGCGAGGTCCTGGGAGAGGAGTCGGTTGGCGTTCTCGACCATGGCCCCGGGCGAGCCCCCGCAGGCCGCGCTCTGCCGCAGCAGGGCACGCCCGGTGGTCATGAGCAGGGCGGCCTGCACGCCGTGGCCGGAGACGTCGCCCACCAGCACGGCCAGCTCCCGGCCGTCCTCGCCGAAGGGGATGTAGTCGTAATAATCGCCTCCGGTCTCGTCGCTGTAGCGGCTGCGCCCGGCCATCTCCAGCCCCGGGAACGCGGGCGGCGATTTGGGCAGCAGGCTGGCCTGCACCTCCCGGGCGATGCCTATGGCCTCGCGCAGGCCGACCTGGTCCTCCAGGTCGGGGATCATGTCGTTGAAGGTTCGGGCGAGGTCGCCGATTTCGTCCTTCCCGCGCGGGGAAACGCGTACGCTGAAGTCGCCCTGTGCCACCCTTCGGAAGGCACCCGCGAGGGTGGAGATGCGCCTCGTGATCATGCCCGAGAGCACGAGCGCGGCGGCCAGGGCGGCCAGTGCCACGGCGACCACCACATACCCGAGGAATACGAATTGGCTGTTGATGCGCTGGCGGACGTAGGATTCCGTCTCCCTCGCCACCCCGGCCACGTCCTCCATGGGCACCACCAGGGCCAGGCCGAAGCCGCTGACGCGGAAGGGCGAGCGGAAGGGGGAATAGACCCAGAGGTGGTCCCGGCCCCGGTAGGGCATGCGCAGGGTGCCGCTTTGCCCCTTGGCCACGGCGGAGGCGATAAGCGCCGCACCCTCGGGCAGATCCTGGTCGGGGTCGTCCTCCATGTGCTCCCTCCACCCCCGGCCGGAGGTGAGCGTGGCGCCCTCGTCTGCCAGGATGGAGAGGGTCTGCCGATCTTCTTCCGTATTCACGGCGAAGAGCAGGGAGGTCATGTTGCCGGACATGCCGGAGCGGTCGAGCTCGCCGCGCAGCAGGGAGCGCATGGGGATCATGCTGCCCGTGGCCCCCAGGAAGCGGCCCTGTTTGTCGGTGATGCGCCAAACCTGCATCAGGGCGGGCTTGCGGGTTACGGGATCGACGAACGGGCCAACCCAGAAGGACGGTTCGCCAGATTCACGTGCCCGTTCGTACCACGAATGTGCCTCGGCACCCTTGGCATGCTGGCTCATCATGCCGCGTCCTCTGCCCATGCCGTGGCCCATGCCGCCACTGGAACGGGCGGAGTCATCCCTGGACCCGGCGGACCAGTCCGCGTGCGTCGCCCCGGGAACGGGCGGGGCATACGCCGGCCAGGACCCCTGGAGCCCGCTTTCCAGCCGAACCAGATGCCAGAGCACCAGGTCGGGGTTGTCGCGCTCCAGGGCGTACCATGCGGGGACCATGGCGGCGAGGGCGTCCGCATCCGGTCCGGAAGCCACCGGGCCGCCGTCCGAACGTTCCAGCCGCAGGCTGGTCCAGTCCACCTCCACTGGAGTGCAGGTCCCGTCCCTTGCCAGACGGCAATACTTCTCCTGCGCCAGCATGATCGGAATACCCTGGGGCTCTGGCCTTTCGGAGGGATGCTCAAGCATCCAGCTGAGATGCTTGACCCCGGCGGCGTTGCTCAATTGGATGATCTGGCGGTCGCGGTTGACGATGCGGACGTGGTCGCGCAGGCGGCGGAGCAGGTCGTCCTCCGCCCTGGTCATCAGGGTGCTGTGGATGCGCGAGATCATGTCGTCCATGAGCGACTGGCTGGAGTGGGATGCCGCGAAACGCAGCAAGAGCAGGGGTGCCAGCGCCAGGAAGGCGAGGAGCGCGAGCATCTTCCAGCGCAGTTTCACCGCAGCGACTCCAGCCTCATTTGCCCACGGGCAGCAGCCCGGAGAGCACGAGCTGGCGATGGATGTCCTTGAAGGAGAGGGGTTTGGTGAAGTAGCTGTTGGCCCCGGCCTCGTACACCGCCCTGAACGCTATCTTCTCGTCGTCAATGGCCGAGGTGATCAGGATCACCGCCTCGCGGAAGGGGTTTTCCGAGGGGATGCCCGCAGCCTTTTCGGCCTCCACGTCGCGTATGATGCGCGTGGCGGTGATGCCGTCCATGATGGGCATCATGATGTCCACGCAAATGAGATCGTAGGGTTCGGGGGTGCCGCCCTCGTAGCTCTTGCGCACGGCCTCCACGGCCTCGGCTCCGTCCTTGGCCACATGGCAGAGGCCGAAGCGGGAGAGGTAGGTGCTGAGGATCATCCGCGCGGTGAAGTCGTCGTCCACCACGAGGCATTTGATGTGTCCGCCCTTTTGCGAATAGATGGAAACGTCCTCGATCTCCCCTTGGAGCATCTTGGTGATGTCGCTGGTGGTGGGGGCTGGAGGTGTCGGAGGGAGCGACTTGTCCGTGGGGCGGGGAGCCCGGGGGTGGGGTCTGGGCGCGGCAGAGGGTGCGGCCTTTGGGGCGGGCTTCGGGGCCGGCTTCGGCTCGGGAGCGGGCACGGGCTCTGGCTTCGGCTCGGGAGCGGGCTCTGGCTTTGCCTCGGGAGCTGGCTCTGGCTCGGGTGCGGATTCGGGCTCCGGTGCGGATTCGCCGCCGCTGTCCATGACGGCCTTCGCAGGCGCGTAGTCGAAAATGTCCTCGCCGTCCCGGCCGAGGAGTTCGATGCCCTCCTTGAGCGCGTCGATGCCCGTGAGCAACTGGTCGGCGATGGGCTTGGTGATGGCCACCTTGCCGGATCGCACGTCCATGAACAGGTCTTCCACGTGGTGGGCGAATTCACTGGTGGCGGAGAAGCCGAGCATGGCGGCGCTCCCCTTGACCGAATGAAACGAACGGAAGATGCGGTTGATGATTTCCTGTTCGGGGTTTTCCTCCAGGTCAAGCAGATCCCCCTCGGCCGCTTCCAGCAGTTCGAAGCAGTCGCTCACGAAATCGTCTATCAACTCTCTCATCTCGTCCATGATCAGCTCCGCCGTGGGAAGAAGGGATACTCTGGAGAAGTTGCGGGCATTGGCTCCAAGAATTTCACTACCCCAGCTTGGCTGGCCAATCAAGGCCGGATTCCGCATTGCCACCCCAATCGAGGGTATGGTAAGTACTTCAATTCCGAGCGTTGCAGGGCCCTGGGCCCGAGGAGTGACCGTGAAAGCGCTGATCGTTGAAGACGAGTTCATCAACAGGGTCGTGTTGCAGGAGATGCTTGCCCCGTACGGGGAGGTGCACGTGGCCGTGGACGGCTTCGAGGCCCTTTCCGTCTTCGAGGCCGCGTTGAAGTCGGACCCCTACGACCTCGTCTGCATGGACATCATGATGCCCGGTATGGACGGCCAGGCCTGTCTCGTTCGCATGCGGGAGATGGAGCGCGAGCGCGGGGTGGACCCGCGCAATGAAACCAAGGTCATCATGGTCACGGCCCTTTCCGACCCCAAGACGGTCATCGAGAGCTACTACCGCTGCGGTGCCTCCGCGTTTTTGGCCAAGCCCATTGATCGGGAGGAACTGCTCTCCCGCCTGCGGGAGCTCAAGCTTCTCGCGCCCTGATCCCTCCATGCCCAGCTGTGGCCGACCGGCCAATGCACTCTCCGGATCCTAATAGTTGTTTTCAATAGCTCTGCCGCCACGGCAGATTTCTGTTGTGCGGGCGTTCGTCCGCTGCTATCTTTGGTAGAGTTGAAGGAACGTTCTCAAGGCGGAGTTATGTTCAAGTGGTTTGTTCTGTTGCTTTTTGCGGCCGTCATCGCTCTTTTTCTCTTGATGGACCGCTATAGCTTTACTTTTGTCAGCACACCTCTTGGCGTTCAGGTGAAATTCCATTGCAATGACGATATATTGAATGAATGGAACCTGAAGCTTGCAGATATGCCGAACGTTGAAGGTGCCCTTCGTAAAAATCAAAGGCACATTGACAAGGCTGATTTCTATGTGGACAGGGCAAGAAGCGGATCGCACTCTGCAAAAGATCATGGTTACTACTATGTCGAGCTCGTGCTCAATAATGGATGCACCATCCTGAGCAAGCCGAAGACCGTGCACTGGACCAAGCTGGACAGCAACATTTCCACGAGCATATCCAACTGCATGCGCGAATATTACCATCTGCGTGATCGCCACGACCTCAAGCTCGGGCCGAACACCGTCATCGAACTCTGACCACCAGACTCCCATCGTCCCCATTCGGCAAACAGAAAGGGTTGCGACCTGCGTCGCAACCCTTTGAAATTTGGCGGAGAGGGTGGGATTCGAACCCACGTACGGGCTATGAACCCGTAACTCGATTTCGAGTCGAGCGCGTTACGGCCGGACTTCGCTACCTCTCCGCATTGGGGAAGAACCGACCCCGCGTGAGCGGGAAGTGGACTTGTAAACGGTTTGCGGCGCGGTGGCAAGCCCCGATGCGCTGCCTGGCGGTGCCGAGGTGTCCATGAGCCGGGGATGTGCCAGGAGCCAGGGCCCGTGCAGGCCCGCGCGGCGCAGCCTCCTAGTGGTGGTCGCAGTCCTCGTGGTTGCAGATGATGAGCTGGTCGATGAGCTGGCCCGCCAGGTATTTCTCGGCCACTTGCTCCACGGGGCCCGTGCAGCCGCGAATGACCTCGATGCCGCTCTGGTTGAGCACGTTCATGGCCCCCTGGCCGATGTTCCCGGCGAGCATGATCCTGACCCCGCGCTCGGCCAGCACCGGGGCGATGCCCGACTTGCAGCCGCAGCCGATGGGCGAGGCCATGGGCTCGGTCTTCTCGATGGTCTTGCCGTCCGCGCCCACGGTCATCAGGGTGTAGTGGTCGCAGTGGCCGAAGTGGTCGTCGATGTTGCCGTCGCGGGTGGGCAGGGCGATGATCATGGAGTTGCTCCTTGCGTTTTGGTTGGTGGCACCAACTAGGCACGAGGGGGCGGGTTGTCAATGCTCCGGGCGGGAAATCCCCCCCTTGCCGGGTGGAAGAGGTCGGTCGGCGCGTGGGAAAAGACTCGGCCAGGAGGTCTCCTGGAGCCGCTAGCGGCGGTTGCGGAAGAACGAGCGCAGCAGGTCGCCGCACTCCTCGGCAAGCACGTCCCGCTTCACCCACATCTTGTGGTTGCCCCAGGGCAGCTTCGCGCCGTCCAGGTTGGTGAAGAGCGCCCCGGTGCGCGGGTCCGCCGTGCCCACCACCACGCCCGCCACCCGCGCATGCACCAGCGCGCCAACGCACATGGTGCACGGCTCCAAGGTCACGGCCATGACCGTGCCGGGCAGGCGGTAGTTGCCGAGCTTTTCCGCCGCCCGGCGCAGGCAGAGGATCTCCGCGTGCGCCGTGGGGTCGTGGCGGGTGATGGGCGCGTTGTGCGCCTCGGCCAGCAGCTCGCCCTCCGCGCTCACGAGCACGGCCCCCACGGGAGCCTCCCCTGCCTCAGCCGCGAGCCGGGCCTGGGCCAGGGCCAGGCGCATGAGCCCCTCGAAGGTATGGGGCAGGGCGCTTTCGTCGGGTATGGCGGGGTCCGGCCTCGCCACGCCCTACTGCTCCTTGAGGTGGCGGACGCCGCCCTCGATGAGCCGCAGGCCCAGCTCGGGCCGCTCGCCCCGGGTCCATGCCGGATGGTTGGTGGGGTGGTTGAAGGCCTCGGGGTGGGGCATCATGCCGAGGATGCGGCCCGTGGGGTCCGTGAGCCCGGCGATGCCCATGGGCGAGCCGTTGGGGTTCAGGGGGTACTCCTCGGTGGGCTCGCCGCTCTCGGGGTCCATGTACTGCACGGCCACGAGGTTCTGGGCCATGATCT
>JBFWJM010000220.1:0-5816 GCA_050253205.1 Desulfovibrionaceae bacterium | reverse complement strand
TGCCGTTGTGCCAGCGATGAAGTGCTCAATGAGCCTGGCCCGCTTCTGTGGACTGAGCCGACTTTTCCTCTCGTACATGATGCCATCCTAAGCCTAAGCGGTGAGCTTAGCTAGGACAGCCCCTTTTCCTTTTCGATCTCATGACGATTCTCTGCCAAGTGTTCGGATTGTTCGTCTGCGATTTGGTATGCGTTCACACCTTGCCCGAGCAAGGTATTTCCGGGACCGCTCTTATTAACCATATCATCCGCAAATTCCAGCCCCTTGGCCACCCAGCCAGGATTTCTGAGCGCATATTCCTTTGCCGCGTCATAGCCCTTATTGGCCTTGTCGAGCAGTGCGCCTCCGGCCGCGCCGACGCTCCTTGCTGCGGTGGTCGCATAGGGCATGACGGCTGCGGTAGCTCCCGGCACGGCCGCAGTAGCGGCTATTCCGGCGTTCACTGCGGTCGCCATGCCCACCCCCTTGGCCGCGCCCTTGGTGGAACGCAGCCCGTCCTTGCCCGCTTCCTTTTCCTTGTCGCCTAAAAAGTAGTTCAGCCCGTCGGCAGCCAGCCCCGCCCCGATGGCCCCGACTCCCGCCAGGGCCGTTGCTCCTCCCAACCCAGCGAGAAACGTCAGGAAAAAGAACATACCCGTCGGGTCCACCGCATTCACCGGATCATCTTCACCAGAGAATCGGGGCAGTAACCATACAAATCCGGGTCGCCCGCCCCTTTTTGGCGACGGGGCCCAACGTGACGATGCAGGATGGGGGCGGTGAAGCGGCCCGTAGAGGGGTCGTAGTCACGCAGGCCGAAGCGATCTTATTCGTAAGGGGCCGCACTGGCCCAGGTCGGGCCCTGGCTGTCATGAGAGAGCCCGCCCGCGAAGCCGATAAGCAAGGTGATGCCCGCGTCATTCGTCGCCATGGGCAGCGCGCCGACCGATTCAACAATACGCCCCCTATACACAAAAGACGCTGTCGTACCGGATTTCCTGTACAACGTTTCCGCGCTCGTCGGCAACCACGCGCGGGCTGCCCACCTGGTCGTAAAACAGATACAACGTCCGGCCGTTCAGGCTCATGGCAAAGGGGATGCGCGCGTTTTCCCGATACCCGAACTCCATGTCCGCACGGCCTGTGCGAACCCGCGCCAAGCGCAACGCGTCCGCCCACTCGTACATCTCCGCCAGTTGGCCGTTCACGTATTTGGCTGCCCGGCGGCCCTGGCCGTCATGGGCGTATTCAACCACCAGGGGCTGCTGTCCCCCTCCCTCATGCACTTGCCCCCTGCGGCAATAGGCATTACCTAGTGGGTGCGCGAGAGGCGCGAAACAGACGACGGAACATCAGGATTCCGGCGGAGCGGGCGGCCCGGGAGTGCCATGCGGGCAGGCCCTTCGCCAAGAGGGAGATACATGCGACTGAAGATACTGACCTACCCCGACCCGGAGCTGAAGGAAATCAGCGAGCCGGTGCGGGAGATCACCCCCGAGATCAAGCAGCTCATCGACGACATGGTGGAGACCATGTACGTGGACGACGGCGTGGGCCTCGCCGCGCCCCAGGTGGGCCACAAGATACGCCTCGTCACCGTGGACCAGACCGGCCCGCGCGAGCGCGGCGAGCTCCGCGTGCTGCTCAACCCCGAGATCGTCTCCGCCGAGGGCCGGAAGGACTCCACCGAGTCGTGCCTCTCCACCCCCGGCTTCACCACCACCATCAAGCGCAGCGAAAAGGTCGTGGTGACGGCCATGGACGAGAAGGGCGGCGACGTGCGCATCGAGGCGGACGGCCTGCTGGCCATCATCCTCCAGCACGAGATCGACCACCTGGACGGCGTGACCATCGTGGAGCGCTCCGGGCGGCTCAAACGGGCCATGTACGACAAGAAGGTGCGCAAATGGCAGAAGGCGTAGGCGGCCGGGCCACCACAGGCGGCGCAAACGGCGAAAAACCGTTGCGCGTGGTCTTCATGGGCACGCCGGACTTTGCGGCGGCGTCCCTGGCGGCGCTGGCCGCATACCCGGGGTGCGAGGTGGCGGGGGTCTACACCCAGCCCGACAGGCCCTGCGGCCGGGGGCGCGAGTGCAAGCCCTCCCCGGTGAAGGAGCTCGCCCTGGAGCGCGGCTTTCCCGTGTTCCAGCCCGTGAATTTCAAGAGCCCGGAGGATATCGCCGCCTTGGCCGCGCTGGAGCCCGACGTGCTCGCCGTGGCGGCCTACGGGCTCATCCTGCCCCAGGCCGTGCTGGACATTCCGAGGATCGCCCCGCTGAACGTCCACGCCTCGCTCCTGCCGCGCTACCGTGGCGCCGCGCCCATCCAGGCCGCCATCCTCAACGGCGACTTCGTCACCGGCATCACCATCATGCGCATGGAGGCCGGGCTCGACACCGGGCCCATGCTGCTCCAGCGCTCGCTTCGCATCGGCCACGACGAGCACGCCGGGGAAATCCACGACCAGCTGGCCGAGCTGGGCGGCATGCTCCTGGTGGAGACCTTGGAGCGGCTTGGCAGCGGGCGCATCGCCGAGATGCCCCAGGACGACGCCCTGGCCAGCTACGCGTCCAAGCTCACCAAGGACGACGGCCGCATCGACTGGACCCGCCCGGCCCAGGAGGTGCACAACCGCATCCGGGCCATGCACCCCTGGCCCGGGGCGTTCTTCACCTGGGAGGGCGGGCGCAGGCCCGTGCGCCTGACGGTCATGCCCGGTTCCATCGGCCGGGAGCTGGCCGAGGGCGAGGTGCCCGGGCGGATCATCGGGCACGAGGAGGCCGAGGGACGCCTGGCCATCGCCTGCGCGGACAAGGTCTACCTGACCCCGGGCGTGAAGCCCGAGGGCAAGAAGCTCCTCGGGGCCGAGGAGTTCTGCTGCGGCTATCTCAACGCCTGCGGCGAATGAATCGCAAACTTACGGCAAAATGCGCGCCCCGGCTGTACATCTTCCGGCGCGACCTGCTAGCGTGATGCAATGAGCCAGACAGGGAGAAAACGACTCTTCATCGGCCTGATCATGGGAGCGAGCACCGTGCTGTGCCTGTTCCTGATCTCGCTCTGGGTCGTGCCCTACGTGGGGCTCGACGCCATCCACCCCCTGGCCAAGTGGTTCTGGGGCGTGCTGGTGCTGGCCATGGTGCTGGTGGTCGCCTGGGCCACCCTGGGCCTGGTGGTCAACGTCTGGACCGGGCGCTCCTTTCTCTTCACCCGGCGGCTGCGGGGCGTGACCATCAAGCTCTACCTCCCGCTCATGACCATGCTCGGGCGGCTGGTGGGCGTGTCCAAGGCCCGCGTGCGACACTCGTTCATCAACGTGAACAACGAGATGGTCCTCTCCGAGGCCGGGCGCTACCAGCCGGGCGAAATCCTGCTGCTGATGCCCCACTGCCTCCAGAACTCCAAGTGCGACCGTCGGCTGACCTACGACATCAACAACTGCAAGCGCTGCGGCAAGTGCCCGCTGGCCGGGCTGCTGGAGCTGCACGACCGCTACGGCGTGCACCTGGCCATCGCCACGGGAGGCACCATCGCCCGGCGCATCGTGGTCCAGAAGCGGCCGAGGCTGATCATCGCCGTGGCCTGCGAGCGCGATCTCTCCTCCGGCATCCAGGACACCTACCCCCTGCCCGTGTACGGCGTGCTCAACGAGCGGCCCCACGGCCCCTGCCTGGATACGGACGTCTCCCTGGCCAGGGTGGAAAAGGCCCTGCACCGCTTCCTGGACGAAGCCGTGCTCGAAGGCGCGGAGCCCGTGTTCCGCGGGCGCACCATACCCATGGCCGAGGCGGCGAATGACCAGGCGCGGGGCTGAGATTCCGGCCGCGAGGCGGGCGGCGCTGGAGGCGCTGCTGGCCGTGCTGCCCGAGCTGGAAAAAAGGCCGGGCAGGGGCCGCGCGGGCAGTGCCCCGGCCCGAGGCCACGGCACCAACGATGCCCACGACGCCCACGACGCCCACGTCGCCCAGGACGCCCAGGCCGCGCTCGATGCCGCCCTGGCCGCGCAACCCGGCATGGACGAGCGCGACGCCGCCCTGGCCACCGAGGTGGTCTACGGCGCGCTGCGCCTCAAGGGGCGCATCGAGCATCTGCTGGGCGGGTTTTTGGATGCACCCGACAAGCTCCCCCAGGCCCTGCGGGTGATCCTGCTGGCGGCCGCCTACGAAATTCTCTACCTCGACCGCGTGCCCACCTACGCTTCGGTGAACTGGGCCGTGGACGCCGTGCGCTCGGGCGTCTCGGCCGGGCTCGCCGGGCTGACCAACGCCGTGCTGCGGCGGGTGGGCCAGCTCGGCAACGAAATCCACGAAAAGGCCTACTACACCTCGGGCAAGGGCCCCGGCGCGCAGGAGAGCGTGGCCACGTGGTCGCGGTTTTATTCCTGCCCGGAGTGGATCGTGCGGCTGTGGCGCGAGGCGTACGGCATGGACGTGGCCGAGCGGCTGCTGCGCGCGCAGCTCTCGCCCCCGGCGCTCGGCGTGGCCATTGCCGCGCCCCCGGCCCAGGCCGGGCCCTCCGCGCGCCCTGCGGCCTCAGTGCACCCAGCGGACACCGCACCCCCGGCGGGCTCCTGGGCGCAGCAGGCCCGGCAGGCCAAGGCCCTTTCGGCGGCCGCTGAAACCGCTCCGGATGCTGCTTCGAGCCCCGCCACGGGCGGTGCTTCTCGTGCTGCGAATGGCCCGGCGAATGGTCCTGTAAAGGGTCCGGCTAATGGTCCTGTAAATGGTCCGGCCCATGACCCCGGGAGCCTGCGCGAGCAGCTGGCCGCCCTGCCCGGGCTCCTGGACCATGCGGGCCTGGGCTTCGCCTTCCCTGCTGGCACCAGGCTGGAATCCTTCCTGGAGAGCCAGGCCCTGGCCTCGCTCTCGCGCGGCAGCTTTGCCGCGCGCCGGGCGCTGCTTGCGCTGGAGCCCGCCTCCTGGGCCGCGCGCTGGCCCGGCCCCGTGTGGGACGCCTGCTCCGGCCGGGGCGGCAAGGCGCGCGTGCTGCGCGAGCTGGGGCTCGACGTGCGCGCCAGCGACCCGCACCGGGGGCGCATCCGCGCGCTCCGGGCCGAGCTGCCCACGGTTCCGGCCACAGTGGCGGACGCCCTTGATGGCCCGCCGGAGGAGCTCTTCGCGGACAGGGCCCCCGCCGTGGTCCTGCTCGACGCGCCCTGCTCCGGCCTGGGCGTGCTCTCCAGAAGGCCGGACATCAAATGGCACCGCGCGCCCGGCGACGTGGCGGACCTGGCCGCCTTGCAGGGCCGCCTGCTGGACGCCGCCGCGCGGCCGGAAACCCGCGCCATAGCCTACATCACCTGCACCCTCGCCCCCCGGGAGAACGAAGAGGCCGTGCGCCGCTTCCTGGAGGCGCATGCGGATTTCAGCGAGGCCGTGCGCCACACCACGCCCCCCGCATCGCCCCTGGGTGAATACTTCTTCGCATCACTCCTCGTTCGGGCAAGCCTCCCTTGAATTCTCTCGCTTTTTCATCTACAGCAGGGATTCGCCACGATCAGGCCGCGCCAGGGCCGAAGCACGGACCAAGGCAGCGGTCCGCGCTTGCGCTCCGGCCCGGCCCCGTGCGCGGAAGTTTCGCGGCCGTCGAACCGTTTTTCGCCCCAAGGAGGCATCATGGACAATGCGAAAGTAGGCCAGCGCATCCGCTCGTTCCGGGAAAAGGCCGAGCTGACCCTCAACGACCTCGCCGCGCGCACCGGCCTGGACGAACCCTTCCTCAAGGCCATCGAGGACGAGGACTGTTACCCCTCGCTCCAGCCGCTGGTGAAGATCGCCCGCGCGCTCGGCGTGCGGCTCGGCACCTTCCTCGACGACCAGGTCTCCAGCGACCCGCTC
>JBFWJM010000219.1:0-5840 GCA_050253205.1 Desulfovibrionaceae bacterium | reverse complement strand
AGAGCCCGTGCACGCAGTGGCTCTGGAGCGCCTGGCGGCGGTCTTTCGGCAGGGTTCCGGCGTTGCCGAGAACTTCGGGAGAAAGGCGGCTCTTGCCGAGATCGTGGAGCAGCGCGGCGAGGCCCACGTTGAGCACCTCCTCCCGCGCCAGGCCCCAGCGCCCGGCCGAGAACAGGGCGAGCACGGCGGTGTTCACCGCGTGGGCCTGGAGGTAGGCCCGAACCTCGGAGAGGCAGGCCAGACAGCCGAGGGCCGCCGGGTTGCGGTCCACGGAGCGCTCCAGGGAGGCCACGGCACGGCGCGCGGCGCGCAGGTCGATGGGTGCGCCGCGCGAGGCCCGGGCGAAGATGATGCCCACGGCCTGGATGGCGGCGGCGTAGATTTCCCTCGCCCGCAGCAGCTCCTCGCCGAGGCTCACCTTGGCCAGGGGGGCGTGCTCCGGCTCCGGGGGCGTCTCCTTTTTCGCCTTCTCCTCGGCGGGGTCCACCTCGATGAAGACTTCGAGGAAGCCCGCCTCGCGGATGCGCCGCACCTCATCCTCGCTCTTCACCAGGCCGGGCCTGGTGTACAGCGAAGGGCTTTGCAGCCAGATGTCCGCCTTCATGGTCGCAACGACCATGCCCGGACGGAGGTCCCGAATGGAAATCTTCCGTAGCATACAATTCCGCATTAGGCCGGGAGAGGACAACGAAAAAGGACGGACAGCAGTATGCCCCGCCCCTCGCTCCCCCCCGAGAGCTTCTGTGGCGGTTACACGAAAGAAAACCCGCTGTCGAGGGGCCGGGGCGGAAAAAATCCGGGATCAATGGTGAGTTACGAATTCAAAGCAGGGCGTCGAGCCCGGGCATGCCATCCGGCACCCTGCCGGGAGGCAGCGCCTCTTCCACCCGCACGCCCCCGCCCCGGGGGGCGGAGAGGTCCAGCAGGCGGCCCATGGCCGCGCCCCTGGCGTCGAGCATCACGAGCACGAGCGGGTCCAGCGGCTTGGCCGGGTTGGTCTGCACCACCAGGGCCGTCTCCCCGCCCGAGAGCCGCACCACGCTGCCCGAAGGGTAGATGCCCAGGCATTTGACGAAACGCTCCACATCGTCCTCACGGAAGGCCGTGCCGCGCCCGGAATACAGCCGCGCCAGGGCCTCCGCCGGGGAGAGCTGCCTGCCGTCCATGCCCGAGATGCCCCGCTCGAAGGCGTCGGCCAGGCGCAGCACGCGCCCGCCGGTGCTGATGGCCGCTCCGGCCAGCCCGGCCGGATAGCCCGTGCCGTCGTGGTTTTCGTGGTGCTCCAGCACGGCCCGGCGCACCTCGCGCCGCTGGTCCTGGCGCAAGCCGCGCAGCCCCCCGACAAGCGCCGCCCCCGCGCGGACGTGGCCGCGCGTCTCGCGCTCGGCCTGGGCCTCGCCGAACTGCCCGCGCTCCAGGGAATCCAGGGGCAGGCGGGTCTTGCCGATGTCGTGCAGGAAGGCGGCCAGGCCGACCCGCCGCAGGGCCTCGCCCTCCAGGCCCAGATACCGGGCAAAGGCCAGGGCCGTCACGGCCGTGGCAACCATGTGCGGATACAGCCTCGCGCCCAGCCGCGCCATGCGGCAGACGCAGCCCGCAGCCTCGTGGTTGCGCTCCACGCTGGAGCAGAGCCCCTCCACGGCCGCCAGGGCCGGGGCGGCCACGAGTTCGCGGCCCTGGGTGGCGTCCATGACCAGCCGAGCGGCCGCGCGCAGGGCGTCCTGGTAGGCCCGGGCGGCCAGGGCCAGCTCCTCGCGCACGGGGACGGCGTCCACCAGGAGGGCGGCCTCCTCCTTTGCGGCCGAGGCCAGCCGCCGGGGGCCCATGATCGGGTCGTCCGCACCCGGGGGTGCGAGGCCGGGCTCCTCAACGAGGACCTCAAGATAGCCCTCGGCGAGAAGCCGCGCGGCATCCCCGCGCCCCGCCACGCCCGAGCCCACGTGGAGCGCGGGGTCGTGCAGCCAGGCGTCTGGCTCCGCGCGGGCATAGCGCATGCCCGGCCGAAGCTCGTGTATGGATATCCTCACGGCCATGAAACACCTCGAAGGGGGAGCCATTAACCCACGGCACAGGGCGCGCGTCAACCCCCGCCCGCCCTGCAGACGGCCGCACGCCCGTTTTCGGGAACGGCTCCCGGGTTTGCGGGAAGACTCCGGGCGTTCCTCCCGGTTGCCGCCGGGAGGCCGATCTGCTAATGGATTGCTTCGCCAACCGACACCCCCGCAAAGGAGGCCCCATGGCCAAGAAAGCGAATCCCGAAGACATGCGCCTGGAAGCGCTCAGCACCGCCATCACGAGCATCGAGCGCCGCTTCGGCAAAGGGTCCATCATGCGCATGGACGACGGCGCCGCGTCCCAGATTCCGGTGATCCCCACCGGCTCCATCGGCCTCGACATGGCGCTGGGCGTGGGCGGCATCCCGCGCGGCCGCGTCTCGGAGGTCTATGGCCCCGAATCCTCGGGCAAGACCACCCTGGCCCTGCACATCATCGCCCAGGCCCAGGCCGGGGGCGGCAACGCCGCGTTCATCGACGCGGAGCACGCCCTGGACGTGAACTACGCCCGCAGGCTCGGCGTGAAGACGGACGAGCTGCTCATCTCCCAGCCGGACTACGGCGAACAGGCCCTGGAAATCGCCGACCTGCTCGTGCGCTCCGGAGCGCTGGACGTGGTGGTCATCGACTCCGTGGCCGCGCTCATCCCCCAGGCGGAGCTGGAGGGCCAGATGGGCGAGACGCAGGTGGGCGGGCAGGCCCGGCTCATGAGCCACGCGCTGCGCAAGCTCACCGGCACCATCCACAAGTCGCGCACGGTGGTCCTGTTCATCAACCAGATCCGCATGAAGATCGGCATGACCGGCTACGGCAACCCCGAGACCACCTCCGGCGGCAACGCGCTCAAGTTCTACGCCTCGGTGCGCATGGACATCCGGCGCATCCAGACCCTCAAGGACAAGGACGAGGCCTACGGCATCCGCGCCCGGATCAAGGTCATCAAGAACAAGGTCGCCCCGCCGTTTCGCGAGGCGCTGGTGGACGTGCTCTACGGCCAGGGCATGAGCCGCGAGGGCGAGATCATCGACATGGGCGTGGAGCACGGCATCGTGGACAAGTCCGGTGCGTGGTACGCCTTCGGCTCGGAGAAGCTCGGCCAGGGCAAGGAGAACGTGCGCCAGTACCTGGTGGACAACCCCGAGCTGCGCCTCCAGATCGAGGACAAGCTCCTGGCGCACCTGGGCGTGAACGAGCCCGCAGACGCGGCACCGGAATCCGGGGAAGAGTAGCAAGGGCACGCGCGCGCCAGCCCGGGCCAGCCCCCCTGCCGCGCCCCAAAAAGAACAACGATCCAGGGACGCTGCCGCCCGAGGCCCGAGGGGTTGTCCGGTGGTGGCGTTCCGCTGGATTTTGCAGTATAGCCACGGACCGGCCGCCCTTCTTCCCGGGGGGCCGGCTCGCTTCATATCGACCAGACGGAGAACACAGCAGATGCAAGCCAAGGAAATCCGCTCCCGCTTCCTCGAATACTTCGCCAAGAACGGCCACAGCCGGGTGGACAGCTCCCCGCTCATTCCCAGGGACGACCCGACCCTGCTCTTCACCAACGCGGGCATGGTGCAGTTCAAGAAGGTCTTCCTCGGCCAGGAGAAGCGCGACTACACCCGCGCCACCACCAGCCAGAAGTGCCTGCGCGTGGGCGGCAAGCACAACGACCTGGAGAACGTGGGCCGCACCGCGCGCCACCACACCTTCTTCGAGATGCTGGGCAACTTCAGCTTCGGCGATTATTTCAAGGAAGACGCCATCCGCTACTGCTGGCAGTTCCTCACCGAGGAGGTCGGCCTGCCCAGGGAAAAGCTCTACATCACCATATATAATGACGACGACGAGGCCGGGCGGCTCTGGCAGAAGGTGGCCGGGGTGGAGCCCGAGCGCATCTTCAAGCTGGGCGAGAAGGACAACTTCTGGTCCATGGGCGACACCGGCCCCTGCGGCCCCTGTTCCGAGGTCCACTTCGACCAGGGCGAAAACATGACCTGCGGGGAGAACTGCGGCATCGGCCAGTGCGACTGCGACCGCTTCCTGGAGATCTGGAACCTCGTGTTCATGCAGTACGACCAGTCCGAGGACGGCGTGCGCACCCCCCTGCCCCGCCCCTCCATCGACACGGGCATGGGCCTGGAGCGCATCGCCGCCGTGTGCCAGGGCGTGCAGTCCAACTACGAGACCGACCTGTTCATGCCGATCATCGAATACGCGGCGGACATGGCGGGCGTGAAATACAAGCAGGACGAGGAGACGGACACCGCGCTCCAGGTCATCGCCGACCACTCCCGGGCCATCGCCTTCCTGATCCCCGACCAGGTGCTGCCCTCCAACGAGGGCCGGGGCTACGTGCTGCGCAGGCTCATCCGCCGGGCATACCGCTTCGGCAAGCTCATGGGCCTCAGCGAGCCCTTCCTCTGGAAGACCGCCGGAAAGGTGGTGGACGAGATGAGCGAGGCCTTCCCCGAGCTGGAGAAGCACCGCCCGTTCATGGAGAAGGTGGTCCGCGAGGAGGAGGAACGCTTCGCCCAGACGCTGGACAAGGGGTTGTCCATGCTGGAGGAGGAGATCGAGGCCGTGCTGAAGGAAGGCGGCAAGGTCATCTCCGGGCAGGCGGCCTTCAAGCTCTACGACACCTACGGATTTCCCATCGACATCGTCAACGACGTGGCCGAGCGCCGGGGCCTGGCCGTGGACGAGCCCGCGTACAACGCCTGCATGGCCCAGCAGAAGGACCGCGCCAAGGCGGCCTGGAAGGGCTCCGGCGAGAAGGACCTGGGCACCATTTTCCACGATCTGCTCGAAAAGGACCTCTCCTCCCGCTTCGTGGGCTACGAGACCCTGGAGGAGAAGACCCGCATCTCCGCCCTGCTCGACGACGAGGGCAACCGCGTGGAACTCCTGAAAAAGGACGAGACCGGTTGGCTCGTGGCGCTGGAGACGCCGTTCTACGGCGAGTCCGGCGGGCAGGTGGGCGATGCGGGCGGCGCCGTCACCGCGGACGGCAAGGCCAACGTGCTCGACTCCGTGAAACCCTCGGAGAAGCTCACCGCCCACAAGATCGCCGTGGTCCAGGGGGAGGTCCGCGACCGCACGGACGTGACCCTCACCGTGGACGAGCACGCGCGCCGCGCCACCCAGCGCAACCACACCGCCACCCACCTGCTCCACGCGGCCCTGCGCAAGGTGCTGGGCGAGCACGTGAACCAGTCCGGCTCGCTGGTGGCACCGGACCGCATGCGCTTCGACTTCACGCACATTGCCCCCATGACCCGCGAGGAGATCGCCCGCGTGGAGGAGGAGGTCAACCGCGCCGTGCTGCACAACGTGGGCCTCAAGATCGAGACCGTCTCCATCAAGGAGGCCAAGAAGCGCGGGGCCACGGCGCTGTTCGGCGAGAAATACGGCGACCAGGTGCGCGTGGTGGAGGTGCCGGGCGTGTCCATGGAGCTCTGCGGCGGCACGCACCTGGCCAGCACGGGAGAGACCGGGCCGTTCGTGATCCTCTCCGAGACGGGCATCGCCTCGGGCGTGCGGCGCATCGAGGGCGCCACGGGCTGGAACGCGCTGAAGCTCCTGCAGGGCGAGCGCCACGCCCTGGGACAGGTGGCCGCGCTGCTCAAGGCCCGCCCCGAGGAGGCCCTGCCCAAGGTCCAGGCCCTCCAGGCGCACGTCAAGGAGCTCACCCGCGAGCTGGAGCGCGCCCAGGCCAAGCTGGCCTCCGGCGCTGGCCGCGACCTGCTCTCCGAGGCGCGCGACGTGAACGGAGTGAACGTCCTGGCAGCGAGGATCGACGCG
>JBFWJM010000218.1:0-5857 GCA_050253205.1 Desulfovibrionaceae bacterium | reverse complement strand
GCAACGCAAAGGGAGAAGCGGCCGCATTGGGCGATTGCCGCCATGGGATTACTGGAATCCCTTTCTCGGATGGATGCCGCTTCCCGATTCTTGAAGCTCGTGGCTCAGCGCTGACCGCTGCCGCAAATGCGGGACAGGCCGCTTACGAAGAGTGGGATGCCAGGCGCACACGAAGAATGTTCAGGCTTACATTCTTCCACGGCTCGAAGACCCGCCGGGAAGGCATTGAGCGCGGCAGGACGCTGCTGCACATGCGGGCCAGGCTGTTCACGAGAGGCGGGATGCCAGGCGCGAGAGCGCGCCGGGGCCGATGAGGAGTGCGACTCCAAGAGGGTTCGGCGCACTGGAATACGCGGCGGGCCGCCTCTCGCGGGCAGCCTGTCAGCGGAGCTTGTTTTCCATGCGCTTGGCCCGGTCGAAATCGATTTCAATGGGGGGACGCCCAGAGCGCGGGCGGCGTTCGCGCCCCATGGAGAGGACGCCCAGCACCAGCACGGCGATGACGGCAATTATGATGAAAAGGGTGGCATTATTCATGGTGGGGTATCTCAATGTCGGATGTCGGGAGGAGGCGGTGAATAGCACGGCCGTTCGCCCCCCGCAAGGGTTTAGGAGGGGTCGTTCAGTGGCGGGGTGGGGCGCCTCCCCCGGCCAGGCGGTCGAGGATCAACCCGTGGAACGCGGAGCCGCCCGGGGCCTCGAACCGCCAGCCCAGGTGCGCCGCGCAGGAGCGGCACACCGCCACCCGCCAGGCGTGCCCGGGAAACCAGGTGAACTCCATGGAGGGAGGGCCCGAGGGCGCGCAGCCCGGCGCGGCGAGAAAGCAGCCCACCTCGAAGACGAGCCCGTGCGGATTGCAGAACACGTGGCAGTGCTTGCCGTCCGCCTCGGTGCGCTGGTTCATGCTGGTCACGGCGTTGCCGCAGGCCGAGCAGAGGATGGCGTCTTCCGGGCCTTCTTCTTCGGCGTCATCCGGAGCGGGGTCGGCGTTTTCTGCGGCGGGGGCGCTCGTTCCGCCGGGGTGCGCGGGGCCGCCCCGGCCCGGTGGCGGGGCCTTGCGCAGCAGGGGCCATTCGTGGGCGGTGGTTCCGAGCATGCGCGACGGTATCCCGCGTGCGGTTTCCGGGCAAGGGGGGTCGTGCGTTTTGAACATGCGTTTTTCAATGTTTTTGCGTATAACGGCGGCAAGGAGGTGGCATTGTGACGGACATCCTTTCCTCGCCGTCGTTGTTGTGGTTCGTGTTCGGCTTCGCGCTTCTGCTGGTGGAGCTGGCCGCGCCGGGGTTCATTATTCTCTTCTTCGGCCTGGGAGCCTGGGCCGCCGCGCTGTGCGCCTGGCTGTTCGGGGTTTCGCTCTCCTGGCAGATCGCCGTGTTCTTGGGGAGTTCCGTGCTCTTCATCCTCCTGCTGCGCAGGCTCTTCGTGCGGGTATTCACCGGGGCCTCGGCGGGGGAGGAGGAGGCGGACATGAACGACGCCCCGGCCAACGTGGGTCAGCGAGCGGAGGTGACCCGCGCCGTGGCTCCCGGGGCACCAGGCGAGATCAAGTATCGCGGCAGCTACTGGCGGGCCGTGGCCGACGAACCCTTCGAGGCGGGTGCCACGGTGCGCATCGTCGAGGAGTTCACGGACGACAAGTCCACCTACAAGATCGGCCCTTACGGGGCCTGAGGAGAACGGAATGATCATCAATCAGTCCATCATCGTCCTGGCGCTCCTGTCCGTCCTGGTGCTGGTGTTGTTCCTGAAGTCGGCGGTGGTGGTGCCGCAGCGCTCGGCGTTCATCGTCGAGCGGCTGGGCAAGTTCAGCCGCACCTTGCAGGCGGGCTTCCATATCCTCATCCCGTTTCTCGACCGCGTCTCCTACCGCCGTTCCCTCAAGGAGGAGGTGCTGGACATCCCCTCCCAGGTCTGCATCACCAGGGATAACGTGTCCGTGGAGATCGACGGGGTGATCTACCTCCAGGTGCAGGACGCGCAGATGTCCGCCTACGGCATCGACGACTACTACCGCGCGGCGAGCCAGCTCGCCCAGACCTCCCTGCGTTCGGCCATCGGCAAGATCGACCTGGACAAGACCTTCGAGGAGCGCGAGGCCATCAACCAGCAGGTGGTGCACGCCGTGGACGAGGCGGCGCACACCTGGGGCATCAAGGTGCTGCGCTACGAGATCAAGGACATCCATCCTCCCAAGTCGGTCATGGACGCCATGGAATCGCTCATGAAGGCGGACCGCGAAAAGCGCGCGGAGATCGCCCGAAGCGAGGGCGACAGGCAGTCGCGCATCAACCGCGCCGAGGGCTACCGGCAGGAGCAGATCCTCATGTCCGAGGGGGAGAAGATGAAGCGCATCAACGAGGCCGAGGGCGACGCGAGGCAGATCGAGCTCGTGGCCGAGGCCACCTCGGAAGGGCTGCGCAAGGTGGCCTCGGCCCTGGGTAACGAGGGCGGCCAGCAGGCCGCGAACCTGCGCGTGGCCGAGCAGTACGTCGCCCAGTTCGGCCACCTGGCCAAGCAGGGCAACACCATGATCCTGCCCGGAAACCTGACGGACCTGGCGGGCATGGTGGCCACGGCCATGGCGACCCTGGGGACGGCCCGCCCGGCGGAGAGCGGGAACGGGGAGTGAGGGCCGTCGCGCGATCCCACCTGCTGCTCTGCGACGCCTGCTGCGACCTCTCCGGCACGCTCAAGGAGATGGTCAAGACCGGGGGCTGCACCTGCGACGTGTGCGGCTGGGCGTGCAAATGCTGCGGGGACGACGGCAAGCAGTTCGTGAACCGCGTGGACCCGCGCAACATCCCGGCGGACGGCTGGGCCTGCCTTCAGGAGCGCAACGCGAGAAGCCTCGTGCCCATGGACTGGGTGCGGCTGTTCACCGGGGAGCGTTGAGGCGGGCGGCCGCTTCTTCAAAGGAGGAGCGACCCCCCGGGGAAGGGGGCCGCTCGTAGGGGGCGGGTCGATGTCGGGGGGATGACCCGCGGGCTGCTGCAAACCTGTCTTGCTCCGGCGTTCGTTTCGCCGGGGTATGAGCCTGCCTGCATCCTACGCCGTGCCGTGGGGATGTAAATGTTAGAGACGTGATTATCGGCGTCGGTTTTTCGGTCCAGTGTCGTCGTCCGGTGTCGACATTCCTGGCCGCTTTCCGTTGCCCCCGGGAGGGGAAACGAGTAAAACGGCAGCATGGAACCTCTTTCTCCAGATGCGATCCGGGGCGGCACGGTCTGCGTGCTCGGGGCCACGGGCTACGTGGGCGGGCGGCTGGTGCCGCTGTTGCTGGAGCGCGGCCACCGCGTGCGCGCCGTGGGCCGATCCCTGGAGAAGCTCGCGGCGCGACCCTGGGCCGGGCACGAGCGCTGCGAGCTGGCCGAGGCGGACGTCATGGATCCGGCGTCCCTGCGCAATGCCCTGCGGGGCTGCATGGCGGCGTACTACCTCGTCCATTCCATGCACCCGGAGAGCACGGACTACGATTCCGACGACCAGCGCGCCGCCAGGAACATGGCCCAGGCCGCGCAGGAGGCCGGGCTCGGGAGGATCATCTACCTGGGCGGGCTCACCCCGCAGGACCCGCACCTGAGCCGCCATCTGCGCTCCCGGGCGGAGGTGGGGCGCATCCTGGCGTCGGGGCCCGTGCCCTGCACGGTGCTCCAGGCCGCCATCATCCTGGGCTCGGGTTCGGCCTCCTTCGAGCTCATCCGCTACATCACCGACCGCCTGCCCGTGATGATCACCCCGCTCTGGGTGCGCACCGAGGTCCAGCCCATCTCCATCCGCGACGTGCTCGCCTACCTCACGGGCTGCCTCGACCATCCCGAAACCACGGGCCGGACCTTTGACATCGGCGGGCCGTACATCGAGACCTACGAGACCATGTTCCGCATCTACGCCGAGGAGGCCGGGCTGCCCAGGCGGCTCATCCTCCCGGTGCCCCTGCTCTCCCCCTGGCTCAGCTCCCACTGGCTCGGGCTCGTCTCGCCCATTCCCACCCCCCTGGCGCGGCCGCTGGTGCTCGGCTTGCGCAACCGCGTGGTCTGCTCCGAGCACGCCATCCGCGAGATCATCCCCCTGGAGCTCACGGACGCGCGCACGGCCATCCGCCGCGCCCTGGACAAGGTCGCCTGGCAGAGCGTGGACACCTGCTGGTCCGACGCGGGGCTCCTGCGCCATCCGGAATGGGCCGCGCAGGGCGACGCCCCCTACGCCGGGGGCACGGTGTATGGCGATGCCTACCGCATCCGCCTGGCGGGGTGCGTGGAGGAGATGTGGGCCCACGTGGCCGCCATCGGCGGGGAGCACGGCTGGTATGCCGGGGGGCTGCTCTGGTCCCTGCGCGGGTTCATGGACAAGCTCGTGGGCGGGGTGGGCCTGCGGCGCGGCAGGAGGGCGGACAGCCGCCTGAAGGTGGGCGACGCCATCGATTTCTGGCGGGTGCTCGACGTCTGCCCCCCGCACCGCCTGCTGCTCATGGCCGAGATGAAGGTGCCGGGGGAGGCGCTCCTGGAGTTTCGCCTGGAGCCCTATGCGGGGGAAGGCTGCGACATGACCATGACGGCCAAGTTCCTGCCGCGCGGGGTGGCCGGGCTGCTTTACTGGTGGGCGGTCTACCCGTTCCACTCCTTCGTGTTCAAGGGCATGGCGAGGGAGATGGCCGCGCACACGCGCTGCTCCGTGGTGGAGGGGCCGGTGCGCGCCCCGGTGAACCCGCGCTACTGCCGCCTGCCCACCTCGTCCTGCCACGACGAGGACGACGCCCTGGGCGTCTGACGGCGGGGTGTTGCCTTTCTATCGACGCTGCGCTGCGCGGCGGCGCAACTCCTCCACGAGCCTGCGGTCCGTGGGCACGCCGTTGGCCGCTGCGCGCTCCACGGCGCCGAGGGTCGCTTCGGGAGCGGAAACGCGCACGTGGCAGCGGATCAGTGCCTTCCAGGCCTCGGCGTTGGCGGGGGCGAGCAGCAGGGACTGCTCCAGGGCGGCGATGGCGCGCGCGGGCTGGTCCGCCCGCTCCAGCAGCAGGCCGTACCCGGCTTTGACGTCGGGGCGGTCGGGGCAAAGCTCCACGGCCTCGCGGTAGTGTGCCTGCGAAGCGGCGAGGTCGCCGTCGCGCAGCAGGCGCACGGCCGCGAAGCCAGCACGGGCCCCGCAGTTGTCGCCATCCAGTAGCCATGCCTGGTTGAAGCGCTCCAGGGCCGTGCGGTAGTCGCCTTTTTCCAGGTAGTCGAACCCGATCTCCGCCAGCCCGGGGGCGGCGCTCGCGTGCATGCCGCTGATGAAGGCCGCGTCCGCCTCCCGGCAGGCGTCATCGCGGACGCCTGCTTCGGGCAGGGGGCGCTCGGCCAGGGAGCAGGGGTCGGGCCCGGACTTCGAGCCGCACCCGGCGAGCAGGGCGGTCAACAGGATGACGGCGGCGATGGCCAAGGATTTCATGGTGCTGGCTCCGGTTGGCGGTTGCGGCGGGGCAGGCTGCCGCCGCTTGATGGAAACCAGCAAAAAACGGGCCGTCCGTCCTCGCCTCAACTCCAGGGATCGGGAACGTGGTTCTGCGAGGCCTTGGCCACGATCTTCCACTCCCCGCCGAACCGCAGCAGGGTGAGGTAGTCCGTGAACATGGGCGAGCCTTGCCGGAAGAAGCGCAGCTTGGCGCTGGCCGCGTCCCCGGTCACGTCCACGTAATCGAATGCATGGTCCATGGTGCGCAGCCCGCTGGCGCGGCTGGCAGGGTCGTCGCGGTAGCTTTCCACCACAGCGATCCATTCCTCCAGGGGCAGCCGCGTCAGCTCCTCGCCGCGCACGCCGAAGATGGCGAAGTCCTTGTGGTAGCCCTGGCGCATGGCCGCCGTGTCCAGGGCGTTCAGCG
>JBFWJM010000217.1:0-5875 GCA_050253205.1 Desulfovibrionaceae bacterium | reverse complement strand
CTGGAGCTGGCCCGGCTGCTGGCCCGGGAGCAGGGGCTGCCGCTGCTGCCCGGGGCGCTGGTGCGCGTCCGGCACACGCGGCCGCAATCCACCCTGCCCGCCCGCGAGCGCGAGCGGAACATCGCCGGGGCCTTCCGCGCGGACCCGGCCCTGGTGGGCGGGGCGCGCGTGCTCCTGGTGGACGACGTGATGACCACGGGGTCCACCCTCAAGGCCTGCGCCCGGGAGCTCAGGGCCGCCGGAGCCGAGGGCGTGGAGGCGCTGGTGGTGGCCCGGGCGTGAGCCCGGGCAGGCCCGGGAGGGCCGCCATGAAAATCACGCGGAAAATGCGCACCCGGGGCTTGACTTTCCCTGCCGCTTCCGGCTAGGTAACTCGTCCCTGCGACACGGAGGTTATATTACTATGTTTGCAATCATCGAGACCGGCGGTAAACAGTACCGCGTGGAAGAAGGCATGGAGCTTTCCGTCGAGGTCCTCAAGGCCGAGGCGGGCGCGAGCCTCTCCATCGACAAGGTCCTTATGGTCGGCGAGGGCGCCAAGTCCACCGTGGGCACCCCTTACGTGAAGGGCGCCACGGTCGACTGCGAGGTGCTCGGCCATGGCCGCGGCCCCAAGGTCGTGATTTTCAAGAAGCTGTCCAAGAAGGATGCCCGCAAGAAGCAGGGCCACCGTCAGGACTTCACCCAGCTGAAGGTCAAGGCCATCAAGGCCTGAGGAGGACACCATGGCTCACAAGAAAGCAGGCGGCAGCTCCCGCAACGGCCGCGACTCCCAGGGACAACGGCGCGGCGTGAAGTGCTTCGGCGGCCAGGCCGTCGTGGCGGGCAACATCCTGGTGCGCCAGCTCGGCACCAAGATCCACCCCGGCGAGAACGTGGGCATGGGCAAGGACTACACCCTCTTCGCCCTGACCGACGGCACCGTGGAGTACGAGAAGTACACCCGCAAGCGCGCCGTGAAGGTCCGCGTGAACATCGTCCCGGCCGAAGCCTAGACGCCTCACGGATCCGATTTCCAGGGCGGGACGAGATCCCGCCCTTTTTTTATTGGACCGGGACGGCTCGCGCTCCGTTTGGAATGCACCCCGCTCCGGGGCGGGAAGAGCCGACGGGCCGGGAGCCCCCGGGAGGGCCCATGCTGCGGGCGGGGTTGGGAAATTGCCTTTTCCGGAGGCGGGAAGCACGCTGTGGCCTCGATCTTTTTTTGCGCCTGACGGCGCGCCATTTTCCCGCGGCCCGCTGTTTTGATTTCGGCAACGGTCTGTTAAGGAACATCCATGCGATTCGTCGATGAAGCGACCATCACCGTGCGATCGGGCAAGGGCGGCAACGGCTGCGCCTCGTTCCGCCGCGAGCGGTACATCCCCAAGGGCGGCCCCGACGGCGGCGACGGCGGCAAGGGCGGCGACGTCATCCTGCGCGCCTCCGACAAGCTGCTGACCCTCTACGACTTCCGCCTCAAGCGCCTCTACGAGGCCAAGAACGGCCAGCCCGGCATGGGCAAGGACCGCTACGGAAGAGCCGCCGACAACCTGACCATCGACCTGCCCGTGGGCACCCTGATCTACGAGGTGGCCGAGGACGAGGACGGCCAAACCGAAGAGCGCCTGCTGGCGGACCTCGTGGAGAACGACCAGAAGGTGGTGGCCTGCGTGGGCGGCCAGGGCGGCCGGGGCAACATCCACTTCAAGTCGTCGGTGAACCGCGCCCCGCGCCAGTGCGAGGACGGCCGCCCCGGCGAGGAGCGCACCCTGCGCCTGGAGCTCAAGATCCTGGCGGATGTCGGCCTGCTCGGCCTGCCCAACGCGGGCAAGTCCACCTTCATTTCCAAGGTTTCCGCAGCCAGGCCCAAGATCGCCGCCTACCCCTTCACCACCCTGGTGCCCAACCTCGGCGTGGTGGAGCGCGAGGTCTGGGAGCGCATGGTCATAGCGGACATCCCCGGGCTCATCGAGGGCGCAAGCGAGGGCCTCGGCCTCGGGCACACCTTCCTCAAGCATGTGGAGCGCACGCGCCTGCTGGTGCACCTGCTCGCGGCGGACGAGCTCCAGCGCAGCGAGGAGGCGGACCCCTTTGCCGGGTACGGCCTGCTCGACGAGGAGCTGGCGCTGTTCAACCCCGAGCTGGCCGGGAAGCCGCAGATCCTCGTGGTCAACAAGATCGACCTCCTGCCGCCCGAGCGGTTGGCCGAGCTGCGCGCCCGCGCCGAAGAGGCCGGGCTGGAGGTGCACTTCATCTCCGCCTTCACGGGCGAGGGCCTGGACGGGCTGATGGAAATCCTCTGGGAGCGGTACCACGCGCTGGACGACGAAGAGTAAAAGCTGTACTCCCCAACCATGCCCCACTCCGACGACACCCCCCGCGCAGCCCACCTGAAGGACATCCGCCGCATCGTGGTCAAGGTCGGCAGCGCGGTGCTCACCAGCCCCGACGGCCTGGACCACGGGGTCATCACCCATCTTTGCGGCGAGCTCGCCGCCCTGCACGCGCGCGGCATGGACGTGATTCTCGTGACGTCTGCGGCCGTGGCCGCCGGGCGCAGCCGCCTGCGGCGGCAATCGAGCAGCGACGGCCAGGAACGCGCCGACCTCTCGGACCTGCCCGGGAGGCAGGCCGCCTCGGCCGTGGGCCAGGGCAGGCTCATGCACGAGTACGACCAGGTGCTGGAGGGCCTCGGCATCGTCTCGGCCCAGGTGCTGCTCACCCGCACGGGGCTGAAGAACCGCGAACGCTTCCTTAACGCACGCAACACCCTGGAACGGCTCCTTGAATGGCGGGCCATTCCGATCATCAACGAAAACGACACCGTGAGCGTGGAGGAGCTGGAGTTCGGCGACAACGACACCCTCGCCTCCATGGTGGCCGGGCTCATCGGCGCAGACCTCTGCCTGAACCTGACCTCGGCGGACGGCGTCTTCGACCACAACCCAGACACCCACCCCGGCGCCCGTGCGCTCGGCGTGGTGGACAACATCGCCGAGCTGGACATCCCCGCCATGTGCGAGGGCAAGACCGCCGTGGGCTCCGGGGGCATGTACTCCAAGCTGCTGGCCGCCCGCCGCGCGGCCCAGGTGGGCGCGCCGACGATCATCCTCTCGGGCAAGGGGGCCTTCTCCCTGGCCCGCGCCGTGGACGGCCACGAGACGGGCACCCTGGTGCTGCCCACGGTGAAGCACGTCTCCTCCAAGAAATTCTGGCTCGCCTACCACGACAACCCCTGCGGCGCGCTTTTCGTGGACGCCGGGGCCGAGAACGCCCTGCGCACGCGCGGCAAGTCCCTGCTCTTCGCGGGCATCACCCGGGTGGAGGGCGACTTCGACCACAACGCCCTGGTGGCCATCAAGAACGCGGCCGGGCGGACCCTGGGCGTGGGCCTGGCCAACTACCCCTCCCACGAGCTCGAAAAGGTCCGGGGCCGCCAGAGCTCCGAGGTGGCGGGCATCCTGGGCCGCGCCCCGCACAACGAGGCCGTGCACCGCGACAACCTGCTCCTTGATCCGGCGATCAAGGAATAACCCGCGTGCCCGGGCGGCTGCCCAGCACCGCACGGTAATAACAACCCCGGAGATCGTCCGGTTTGCGAAACGTCCTCTCCAATCCCAACCTGCACATCATCTTCTGCGTCACGCTCATGGCCATCGTGTCCGTGTCGTCCATCGTGCCCGTGCTCCCGCACATGGCCACCCACATCAGCGGCCTCTCCAAGGCCAACATCGGACTGGTGATCACCGCCTTCACCCTGCCCGGGGTGCTCATGGCCCCGGTGGCGGGCATCCTGGGCGACCGCATCGGCCGCAAGAACCTGCTTGTGCCCTCGCTGTTCGTGTTCGGGATTTTCGGCTTCGGCTGCTTTTTCGCCAAGGACCTCGCCACCCTGCTCGCGCTGCGCTTCCTCCAGGGGCTCGGGGCCGGGCCCCTGGGCATGCTCAACCTGACCATCATCGGCGACCTCTTCGAGGGGCGCGAGCGCATGGCCGCCATGGGCTACAACGCCTCGATGCTCTCCGTGGGCACGGCGGCCTTCCCGGCGCTGGGCGGGCTGCTGGCCCTGGTGGGCTGGAACTGGCCCTTCGTGCTGCCGCTCATCGCCCTGCCCCTGGGGCTCGTGGTGGCCTTCCGGCTCAAGACGCCGCCCCTGGAGCGCGGCGAGAGCCTCGGCCTGTACATGCGCTCCGCCGCCCGGCGGCTGCGCTCCTGGCCCGCGCTGACCCTCTTCACCGTCACCTTCCTGACCTTCGTGGTGCTCTACGGGCCCATCATCACCTACCTGCCGATCCTGCTGCACTCCCGCTACGACGCCTCGGCCACCTCCATCGGGGCCATCGTCTCGATCTCCAGCTTCATCACCGCCCTGGCCTCCTCGCAGCTCGGCAGGCTCTCCAAACGCTTCAAGGGCTCCACGCTGATGACCTGGGCGTTTGCGAGCTATATAGTGGCCATGGTCTTCATCCCGCTCATGCCGGGCAAGTGGTGGACCATCCTGCCCGTGCTCTTTTTCGGCCTGGGCCAGGGGCTGAACATCCCCACGCTGATGACCGAGATATCCAGCCTGGCCCCGCCCCAGCAGCGCAGCGCGTTCATGGCCACCAACGGCATGATCCTGCGCCTCTCGCAGACCGCCGCGCCCATGCTCATGGGCTGGTGCTACGCCGTCTTCGGCATCAATGCCGTGTACGCCGCCGGAGCTGCCACTGCCGTGGTCATGCTCTGCATGACGCCGCTGCTGCTCCGGGCCGAGCGCGTGGCCAGGACCGAAGACGCCACAGGGGAGCGCTGATGCTCCTGCGCGCCACGGGCCAGCGGCGCTGCTTCGATACGGCGGGCGGCGAGACGGGCTGCGCCGGAACCGGCCAGGACGGCGAGACCCGCCCCGGCACCCCCTGGCCCGAGCCGCGCTTCACCGTGGAGGGCGGCAGTGTCCTCGACCGCCTCACCGGGCTGCGCTGGCTCATGGACGCCAACCGTGCGGGGTTTCCCCTCTCCTGGGAGGAGGCGAGCGGCTTCTGCGCCGGGCTCGACGCTCCGGGCGGGCCCTGGCGGCTGCCCTCGCGCCGCGAGCTGTGGTCCCTGGTGGGCTTTGGCGCGGCCAACCCCGCCCTGCCCTCCGGGCATCCCTTCTCGGGCGTCTTTTCCGGCTGGTATTGGTCGGCCAGCTCTTCGGCCCTCAAGCCGGGCTACTTCTGGCGGGTGCAGCTCTCGGGGGGGCGCATGTTCCACGGCGCACCGGGAGACCCGTGCATGGCCTGGCCCGTGGCCGGGGAGAGCCCCGCGCTGGAGGCGGGGGCCCATGCGCCGGGCCGCTTCGAGCCGAGGGGAGACCGGGTTCTCGACCATGCCACGGGCCTGGCCTGGGCCAGGCGGGCGGACCTCTGCGGGCCGGTGCTCTGGGCCGGGGCGCTTCGGGCAGTGGACGAGCTGGCCCGGCGCACGGGCGAGCCCTGGCGGCTGCCCTGCATCACCGAGCTGGAGACCTTGGCGGACCTCAGGCGCTCGCACCCGGCCCTGGCGGCCGGGCATCCCTTCACGGACCTGCGGGAGGTGTACTGGTCCGCCACTTCCAGCGCGTTCGAGGCGGATTGGGCCATGGCCTGCTACCTGGACAAGGGCGCGGTGGGCGTGGGGTTCAAGGCCGGGTCCGAGCCGTTCTTCGTCTGGCCCGTGCTGGGCTGACGTCCCTCCCCGCACACCGCACACGCCCGCACAGGCCGCTCCCCTCAAGGGAACCGCGCTCCGGGACGATAAGACGCCAGGAACCCTCCAGAGCCGACGGGAGGCCGACGGGGAGCCGAACATGAGCCGACTGCGCAACCACCTCCAGCATACCCTGAACCCGCTGCACGTCTATTGCCGCCTGCGGGACATGGGCCTCGCCGCG
>JBFWJM010000216.1:0-5887 GCA_050253205.1 Desulfovibrionaceae bacterium | reverse complement strand
TCCGTGGTCCTCCACGATGCCGAAGGACACGGAGAGCCCCAGCCCCGTACCCTCGCCAACGGGCTTGGTGGTGAAAAACGGGTCGAAGATGCGCGTCAGGTCTTCGGCGGGAATGCCGGGGCCGTTGTCCGCGATCCACAGCGTGACCTTCTGGGCCGGGGTGTCGAGCTTGGTCTGCACCAGGACCGTGCCCCCCTGCCCCACGGCGTCGCGGGCGTTGTTCAGCAGGTTGATCCAGACCTGCTTGAGCTTGTCCGGATCACCGTAGATGATGGGCATGCGGTCGTCCAGGCGGGCCTTGATGGCCGCGTGGTTCATGTTGAAGGTGTGCTGCACGAGCTTCACCGCCTCCATGACCGAGTTGTTGAAGCACATCTCCCGCTTGGTGGTTTCCTGGTGGCGGGAGAAGCCGAGCAGGTCGGCCACGATCTTCTTGCACACCTGGGCCTGCTTCTCGATGGTCTTCAGGTCCTCAAGCCCCTGGGACCCGGGCTCCATGTCGTCCTGCAGGAGCTGGGAATAGCCGAGGATGACCCCCAGCGGGGTGTTGATCTCGTGGGCCACGCCTCCGGCGAGCTCGCCCAGGGATTCCATCTTCTGGGCCTGGATGAGCTGCGACTGGTACTGCTTGAGGTTGGTGATGTCGCGGTCGGTCCGCAACAGGCCGGTGACCACGCCCTTGGCATCGCGCACGGGGATGGAGATGACGTGGTACCAGCGCTCGCGGCCCTCCGAGGTGAGGCAGAGCTCCATGTCGAAGGGGACGTCGGCCTCCAGGATGTCGCGCCCCTGGAGGTGGCGCTGCTCGGCCACGGGCTCGGGAAAGAGGTCGAAGTCGGTCTTGCCCTGGATGTCGCCGTCGGGCACGCCCACGAAGTCGAAGAACGCCTTGTTGGCGGTCTGGTAGACCATGCGCGTGTCCATGAGCGAGACGAGGTCGGGGGTGGCGTCGAGCACGGTGCGCAGCAGGCCGCGCTGGTCCGAGAGCACGCGCTCTGCCTCCTTGAGCTCCTCGATGTGCTTGCCCAGGGTCAGCGCCATGACGTCGAAGGTCTCGGCCAGGTCCTGGATTTCGTCGCCCACGTTCTCCAGGTACACGGGGCAGTCCGTGCAGGATTCGCGCTTGTCCGGGTATTGGGAGTTGTCGCAGGTGGGGCACATGGTCCCGGCCATGTACCAGCAGCGGCGGCGGTGGTCGTTGAAGGCCGGGCACTGGTCCTGCTCGCACTGCATGATCTCCCAGCAGTTGCGGGTGAGCCTGGGGCCGGCCTGGTGGTCGAGGCTGCCCTTGACGATCTCTTCCGCGTGCATGCGCAGCATGGCCAGGCGGCGGGTGACGCGCCTGGCGAAGAACACCGAGAGCGCTATGGCCAGGGCCAGGGCCGCGGCGGCCACCCAGGTGAAGGTCAGCAGCAGGTGCGAGACCTCCTGCTGGATGCGCTGGCGCGAGAGGCCGATGCGCGCCGTGCCGAAGCGCGTCCCGGCCACCTCGATGCCCACGGCGAAGTCGTCGATGAACATGCCCTCGGAGTCCAGGAGCTGGATGTGCGCGGAGCCGTCGTCGCCGGGATGGTTGGCGGCCACCAGGTCCGTGGGGAAGCCGGTGGAGTACGTGTGGGCCACGACCCTGCCGCCCGTGTCGAGGATGAAGGTGTAGAGCACCTCGTCGCCCAGGCCCACGAGCTCGTCCACCATGTTCTTCAGGCGCAGGGGGTCGGCGGCGAGCATGGGCTCCACCGCGCGCATGGCCAGCCCCTCGGCCAGGGCCTGGCCGCGCTTGCGGCTCTCTGCCACCAGGGCCTCGGAGGCCATGTGCGCCACCAGCGGCCCGGTGATCAGCGTGAGGAAGACCACGATGGCGCTGATGCCGAAGACGATCTTGGTCTGAAAGCGAAAGGTGGTGAGATATCTCATTCTTCCAGACCCTTCATCGTCTCGGTGCGCAGGCCGAGCTTGACGGCCAGCTCGCGGATGGGCTCGTAGTCCGCGTCCTGCGCGGGGATGATGCCCTGCATGCCCGCTTCGCGGAGAATCTCGGCGGCCACGGGGTCGTCCATGCGCAGGGCGAACATGGCCTTGGCCACGCGCTCCACCACTCCGGGCTCCAGGCCCGAGCGCGCGGCGTACACCCAGCCGGGGTAGGAGCGCGTCTCCGCCAGCACGCGGATCTTGCTGCGGTCGATCTTGGAGCCCACCACGTCGAGGGTGCCCTGGCGGATGGTGCCCACGTCGTAGGCCCCGGAGTAGACAGCCAGGACGACCTTTTCCTGCTTGCCGCCCGGGCCGGGGGCAAAGGCGATCTCCGAGAAGTCGCCGCGCTTGATGCCGTGGTCGTAGAAATATCCCAGGGGGAAGAGGTAGCCCCCGGCGCTGCCCGGGTCCACGGCTATCCAGCGCTTGCCCCGGCAGTCGTCCAGGGTCTTGATGAGCGGGTTGTCCGCGCGGCAGATGATCTGCCCGTAAAAGTCCGGGCTGCCGCTGGGCTCCACGATGCGGGCGAAGGCCCGGGCCCCGGAGCGGGCCACCTGGACATAGACGAAGGGGTTGGAAAAGCTGAAGTCGATCTCCCCGCGCTCGACCATCTTGATGTGCTCGTCGAAGGTATCGGGGAATATCTGCCTGAGCGGCAGGCCCGTGGCCTTGCGCAGATATTCGAGCAGCAGCCTGTGGCGCTCGTAGGAAATGGTGTGGGAGTACTGCGGCAGGTAGGCGTAGGTGTAGGCGTCGGACGTCTGCACGGCGGAGACGTCCTGCCGTTTGCTCAGGTCGACCGCCACCACGGGCTCGGAATCCGAGCACGCACCGACGAAGAGCAGCAACGCCAAACCCAACACCATGCCGAGCACGGTGCCGGGCCGGCGCCCGATAACCCATGCCATCCGTGTCCTCCTGGCCCCCTGAGACGGTCCCCTCGCGAGAAGGCCACGGCAAGGGTACTTTAATTTGTCCACCAATCCAAGAGTTTTTGACCTCCGTGATCAAAGCGGCTAGACTCCGGCAACGAAAAAGGAGCCCTCATGCACACCTACAGCGTGCCCATGCACCGCATGGTCACGATCATCTTCGTCCTCTCCGTGGCCGTCGTGGCCGGGGCCATCGTCTGGTGCTTCCGCTCGGGCCTCACCTGGTCCGGCATCTGCGCCCTGGCCGTGGCCGGGCCGCTCACCCTCATGTACTGGTACATGCTGCTGGTGAACCCGGCCAGGACGTCCATCAGCGTCAGCGCGGAAGGCATCACCGTGGAGGCTCCGCCCTTCCTCAAGCTGGCCATCCCCCGGGAGGACATCTCCCGGACCTTCGAGGGCAGCCTGGATGACGAGAACCTGGGCATCGAAAAGCTCGACGGGGCCATGCGCTTCGGCGGCTACAGGAACGGCCGGTTCGTGCTCAAGAACGGGCGCAAGGCCGTGATCCTCACCAACAAGAAGCGCGTGTTCGGCCTGGAGACGGCGGACACGCTCTACCTGCTCGGCCCTGCCGCGCTGGACGAGTTCATGGCCGACGTCATGGCCGGAGGCGAAGCCGGGGCCTAGCAGGCTGTTGAATAAATGCAATCTGCTGTGTCAGCACAAAAACCCAGACCGCTTATGCATGCGCAATATGCTGCGCATCCTGGATTTTTTACTTCCTTGCAGCCCACACTTTTTGAGCGGCCTGCGGAAAATGAGTTTTTCAACGGTCAGCTAGACGCCCGCACTCCGCCACAAGGAAGGGGCCCGGGACGCGCATGCGTCCCGGGCCCCGTTGGCTCTGTGCATCCGGAGCGCGGCGGCCCCCCCGCCGCCCGATCCGGGCGCTAGTACGGTGGCACCAGGGAATATCCCAGGAAGCCCTTGGTGGTGTAGCGCAGGCCCACGTAGAGGGCGAGCACGATGAACAGCCGCTTCAGCCAGACGTCGGGGATGTACTTGGAGGTACGCGGCCCGACGATGGAGCCGATGGCGATGCCCACGAGTTCGACGCCGATAAGCGACCATTCCACCGGGGTGTTCTTCAGGAACATGTACGACATGATCGAGTTGATCATGCCGATGAACACCGCCAGGGACGAGGTCCCGGCAACGAGGTACATGGGCAGCCCGGCCACGGAGGTGAGGAACGGCACCAGCAGGAAGCCGCCGCCCACGCCCAGGAAGGACGCCAGCCCGGCGATGAAGAAGCCGCCGATCACGGGGATGACCGGGTTGAAGGAGAACTCCACGCCGTAGAAGCTGAACTCGCACCTGGACGGGGTGAAGGACTTGGTCCGCACGCCGAGTTCGGCGGTGTCCACCTGCTCTCCGGAGCGCTGGGCCTTCACGGTGTCCTGGAACTTCTTGGCGGCGGCCTGGGCGGCCTTCTTCTTGCCCTGCCCCGCCGGGGTGGTCTCGTAGAAGAGGTAGCAGCCCAGGAAGAGCACGAAGAGGCCGAAGTAGCCGATGTAGGACTTCAGGCTGATCTTCCCGGCGGTGAGCCAGGGCACCAGCCAGGAGCCGGCCACGGAGCCCAGCGCCAGGGCGAAGCCCAGGGGCAGCACCAGACGGCCCGCCTTCCAGTAGTTGAAGGAGGCCAGCCCGGCCGAGAGGCCGCCCAGCCACTGGTTCGACACACGGATGGAGTCGGTGACGATCTTGTTGATCTGCAGGTCCTTCTTGAAGGAGCTGGCATAGTCGCCCAGACCCATGATGGTGATGTGGCCCACGCCGGCCATGATGCCGCCGAACGCGCCCACGGTGGAGAAGATCCAGCCGACCCAGACGGCCCACAGCAGGCCGATCCACCACTGGACCTGGGGGGCCCCGGGGATGCCCAGGTAGCCCGGCTCGCCGACCAGACGCTCGGGCGCGGCGGCCTGCGCCTCCTGGATGGCGGCGGCGAGGCGTTCATCGGCCCAGGCCGGGACGGCCATGACCACGGCCGCCAGGGCGGCCAGGGCCAGAATGCAGAGAAGACGTTGATGTTTCACAGTTCCTCCTGTTCAGATTGCGGGACGATTCCCAAGTTCACGATATCCATCCTTTCCCGGCCTCCGCCGGGTCGCAGCCATTCGTTTCGCCCTGGGGGCGGATGCGTGGGAGGGGTTGTACGGACGAGGTGAGCGGGAGGGATTGCGCCTGGGGCGTCCCGGTGACGTTGCTCGGCCCGGGGCGAGCCCCGGCCTCCGGACGACGGACCAGCAGGCCATCGACTCGCAAGTATAACACACCGGGAAGCAGGCCGCGCGCAACCCCGGGCATGACGCCCGCCTCCTCAACCATCCGCGTCCTCCTGGTTCGCCCGGGAACCCCGGGGGAGAAAATTTTGATGAGGGTACGTTATTCCGTACATCAGTCCAGGATTATTTTGCCCCCGGGGCCGATGAATGCACGGCCGGTCGTCGTTGCACCGCCCGCTCCGGCGGCTTCCTCCGATGCAACAACCGCGTCGACATCGCCAAGGCAAATGCATGGTAATTATAATCAACAACATTCCGGGATGTTGCAGCGCCGAAGCACCATGTGCACCACAAGGAAGGGGGCCCGGGACGCTCCGAGCGTCCGGGCCCCCTTCCGGCTCTTTTGAGGCTGAGGTGACGGCGAAATATGATGGGAATGGTGCGAATCAGGCCGTGGCCTCGTTCTCCTTGTCCTTGGGTCCCAGGTCGGTGAAGGAGAGCATGCGCTCGCCCGCCTCGTTCTCGGCGATCTTGCGCTTGATGGTCCGGAAGCCGGGGATCCACGGCTTGGCGAAGCAGAAGCACACGCGGATCACGATGTACGTGGGCACGAAGAAGAAGGCGGAGCCCACCTCGCCCACCAGGGGAACGTTGAAAAGGATGCCCCGGAAGCGGCCGTCCAGCCAGCCCAGCACCAGGAAGGCGGGCCAGACGGAAGAGGCGAACAGGGCGATGTTGGCAAAGAAATTCTTG
>JBFWJM010000215.1:0-5899 GCA_050253205.1 Desulfovibrionaceae bacterium | reverse complement strand
CGCGGACGGCGGGTCCTGCGCGGGCCCTGCGCGGACGGCGGCCCTGCGCGGGCAGCGATATGGGGTCCGCAGGGATTCCGGCAGTCCTTCCGAAGCCGAACCACCGAACGAAGGCCACTGAGGCGGCGTGGGCGCGTGGAGGGCCAGGCGCGAGGAGGGGCCGGGAACGAAGCGTATCAGGATATACGTGAGGGTCCGGCCCCGACGAGCAACGCCGCCATCCGCGATGCCGCGCGCCGCCTCAGAAGACGGAGGCCTCGAACCAGAAGATGGCCGTCCCGGCCTTGTGGATCACGGAAGGATCAAGCCCGGCCTTGCGGCAGGTCTGCGCGAGGAAGGTCTCCCTGTCCCAGCCCCACTGCACGGCCACCTGCGGCAGCAGCAGGCCGGACTTCCCGGCGCGCTGCACGATGAGCCCGTGTCGGCCCACCTCCACGGCGTTCACGTCGTGGCATTCGGTGATGGTGCTGAGGATGGAAATCTCGATCTCCACCTCGGCGAACTCCTGCTCCGTAAGCGGGGGGAAGCGCGGGTCCTTGAACGCGGCGGAGCGGGCCATGTTCCAGATGGTGGAGGCAAGCGGCGCCTCGGACTGGAGGTTGCCGATGCAGCCGCGCAGCCTGCCGCCCAGGGTCAGGGTGACAAACGCGCCCAGGGGCTGGGCGAGCTTGTCCGTGAGCGGGGCCGGGGCCTCGGCGCTCTCTCCGGCGAGGTGGGTGCGGATGGATTCGCGCACGGTATTCTTGAGGAAGGTCTTTTCCTCGTCGCTGAGCAGGAAGGTGAACTGTCGTGCCATGGTGCTATCTCCTGGCAGGCTGCTGCTGAAGGCGGGGTGGCGCGCTGGCGGGTGGCGAGGCCGCAGGTGCGTCCCCGTTTCCTCCGCTGCCCGGCGTCCCGTGGTCTTCAGGCAGTCTGCTGTTTGGTTTGTATCAATGGTCTTCAGTGGTTATTGGTTGCATGTCGTCCGCACGCGGCACGCCGAGCATCAGGAGGCCGCCGAGGAGGAAGAGCGCGATGACCACGCTCATGCCCCAGCGCTGGCTTCCGGTGAAAAGCGTGACCCAGCCCACGAGCAGCGGGCCGAGAAAGCTGGTGAGCTTGCCGGAAAGGGCGAAGAGCCCGAACATCTCCCCGCGCAGCTCTTCCGGGGCCGTGCGCGCGAGGTACGAGCGGCTGGCCGCTTGCACGGGGCCCATGAAGATACCAAGCGCGAGGCCGAAAATCCAGAGCACGGACACGGACGAGGTGAGCAGGATGACCACGCCGGGGACCGTCAGCCCGGCCAGGGAGAGCAGGATGGTGGGCTTGGCGCCCACGCGGTCGTCCATCCAGGCGAAGCCCGCCGCGCCGAGCCCGGCCGTGACGTTCAGGCCGATGGCGAAGAGGATGACCTCCTTGGGGCTCATGCCGAAGGTTCCGGCCGCGTAGATGCCGCCGAAGGCGAAGAGCGTGGTCAGGCCGTCGTTGTAGAGCATGCGGGCCAGGAGAAAGCGCAGGATGGGCGCGTGGGCGCGCAGGTTCCTCACGGAGCGGGCGAGCTGGCCGCGCGCCTCGCGCAGGGCCGCGCCGAGAGGCACGCGCTCGGCCGCCCGCCCGGCCTCGTCGGGCGTCCAGAAAAAGAGCGGCAGGGCGAAGAGCAGGTACCACCCGGCCGAGAGCAGGCACACGGCGCGAACGTGCTCGGCCTCGCCGCGCGGCAGGGGCAGCCAGGCAGCCTCGTCCACGAGGCCATAGAGCGCGAGCACGAGGCCCGCGAGCCCGCCCGCGTAGCCCATGGCCCAGCCCCAGCCCGACCAGCGGCCCAGGCGCGAGCGGTCCACGAGGGCCGGGAGCATGGCGTTGTAGAAGATCATGGCGTATTCCGCGCCGATGGTCCCCAGCCCGGCGAACGCCAGGGCGAACACGGCCCAGGAGGGCTCGGGCCGCACGAACCAGAGCAGCGCCGTGGAGCCCACGGTGAGCAGGGTCACGGCCAGGAGCCAGGGCTTGCGCCTCCGGGAGCGGTCCGCCACGGCCCCGAGCACCGGGCCGCCCACGCCGATGACCAGCCCGGCGAGCCCCATCATGTTGCCCCAGAGCGCGGTGCCCGTGGCCTCGTCCGGGGCCACGGAGCGCGTGAAGTACGCGGCGAAGACGAAGGTCTGGATGAGGGTGAAGAAGCCGTTGTTGGCCCAGTCGTAGAGCGCCCAGGACCAGAGGGCGCGACGCGACGTGGACTGGGGGGCGGCCTGGGGGGCGGCCCCCGCGCCCGCATGCCTGCCCTGCGAGGGGCGGTCCATCTAGAACCCCTGCTCCAGGGGCGGGTGCACCAGGGCGGGCACCCTGAGCTCGGCCAGGGTGCGTTCCGACGAAGCCAGGCGCACCTGCCGCCCGCTCACGGCCAGGCGGCCCTCGGCGAGCCATTGCAGGGCCTGGGGGTAGATGCGGTGCTCCAGGCGGAGAATGCGCGCGCCCAGGCTCTCGCCGCCGTCGTTTTCCAGCGCGGGCACGGCGGCCTGGATGATGATGGGCCCGTTGTCCATTTTCTCGTCCACGAAATGGACCGTGCAGCCGGAGATGCGCACGCCGTAGGACGCGGCATCGCCCTGGCCGTGCACGCCCGGAAAGCTCGGCAGGAGCGCGGGGTGGATGTTCACCACGCGGCCGGGGAAGGCTTCGAGGAACACGGGCGTGATGATGCGCATGAACCCGGCCAGGGCCACGGTGTCCGCCCCGGCCTCGCGGATGGCGCGGACCATTTCGGCGTCGAAGGCCTCCCGCGAGGGGAAGGCCGCGTGCTCAATGGCCATGGCGGGGATGGAATGTTTGCGGGCGCGTTCCAGGCCGTGGGCGTCGGCCTTGTTGGAGAGCACGATGCGGATCTCGGCGTCGAGCGCGCCCTCTTCGATGCGGTCGATGATCGACTGGAGGTTGGAGCCTCCGCCCGAGACGAGCACGGCGAGCTTGAGCGGCATGGGGTTCCTTTATGGGGCTGGTTTTGGCCCGCGCCCGGAGCGCATGCCGCCCGGGCCGTCGGCCGAGGGAAACATACTGCATCCGGCCGCGAAGTCAAAGCCCGGCCAATGGAGGAAGGAGAGGAGAGGGGGGAGGGCTACACGCCGCTTCGGGTCAAGAACCTGTCGAGCTGATTGGTGAACTCCTGCTTGTGCTTCGGGCCGTAGGGCGCGGGGCCGCCAGCGGCCATGCCGCCGGAGCGCAGTTCATCCATGAGGTTTCGCATGCGCAGGAGCTCCTTCACGTTTTCCTCGGTGTAGAGCTCGCCCCGGGGGTTCAGCCCCGTGGCCCCCTTCTCCACGATGCGGTCCGCCAGGGGAATATCCGCCGTGACCACCAGATCGCCCGGCTCCACAAGCCGCACGATCTCGTCGTCCGCCTCGTTGAACCCGCCGGGAACCTGGAGCATGTCCACCAGGGGCTGCGAAGGCAAAGTCAGCCATGAGTTGGCCACGAACGTCACCCGCACGTTGCGCCGCGCGGACACCTTGTAGAGCACTTCCTTGACCGCCACGGGGCAGGCGTCGGCATCAACCCATATACGCATCTTGCTCGCTCCTTCGGGGTTCGGGCCGCAAGCGGGCCCGGCCGGGCGGACCATACGGCATGCGCTGCCAAAGTCAAAGCCCGGCCCCCCCGGAGCAGGCTGCAAGACAACGCATTGCCCCTTGCCAGGGGATGGCCTATGCTCCGGGCATGAACGCCCCCGCACAGCCCCTGCCCCGCCTGCTGGCCACGGCCCTGCTCCTGGCCCTGGCCGCGTGCTCGGTGCTCGCCCTGCCCATGGCGGTGGAGCGCGCCGGGGGCGAAAAGGGGCCCAACGCAGAGTTCATCGAGACGCAGCTCACCCGGGCCCTGGCGGGCTACGGCACGGCCAAGCTGGTGAATGCCGTGGTCTCCCTGGCGCAGTCCGTGCAGATCGGCTTCTCGCTCGGGGTCTCGGTGCAGGTGGCCCCGGCCGAGGTGCTCGACCCCGTGAACGACATGGCCGAAAACGTGGCGGATGCGTTCATGCTCGCCCTGGGCGCGCTGGCCCTGGAGCGGGTGCTCATCGAGCTCAACTACTGGCTGGCCCTGGGGGTGCTTGCTCCGGTGGGGCTGGGGCTTTTGGCCCTGGGGCTCTGGGCCGGGCCGCTGCCAAGGAGCATCGGCCTGCGGCTACTCGCGCTGGCCCTGGTGGTGGGCGCGGCGCTGCCCGTGTCCATCCAGGCCTCCCGCGCGGTGGAGGCGTCCATCCTCGGCCCCTGGACCGCCACGGCGGGCGCGGCGCTGGATGCCGAGGAGGCGCGCATGCGCTCCTACAAGGAGGAGCTGCAAGGCCTTGATGGCGAAGAGCCCGGCGAGAAATTCGGCATGGAATCCGGCATGAATTCTGGCGCAAATCCTGACGAAGCAGCGACGGATACGCAGACGGAGGCCGCCCCGCACAACGCACCATACGCCGCCCCGTACGCAGCCCCGTACGCCGCGCAACCGGGCAACGACGCCGAACTGCGCGCCCTCGCGCCCGAGGGTGCGGGCCCGGAGTGGTACGAACGGCTCGGCAGGCGCATTTCCGGCTTCTGGGACCGCGCGGGCCAGGCCCTCTCCCCCTCGGCCCTGCGCGAGCGGCTGGAGCGCATCCTGGCGGGCGTGGAGCACACGGCGGACGACATGCTCTCGCACTTCCTCAGCCTGCTGGTGGCCATCCTGATCAACACCCTGTTCATGCCCATCGCCACGCTCTGGGCGCTCTGGACCCTTGCCAGGGGCGCGCTCGCCCTTTCCTTGCAAAGGCCCGTCCCCGCCCTCCCGCCCGGGCTGGGAAGCCTGCTCGGGCGCGGCGAATAGAATACCCCCCGCAGCCGCATGGCAACGAACCATGGGCCACGGGGGCTGGGGATTGATATTGCCGACAGGCGCTAGCTTGAAGCGTCCTTGACCAGCGCCTGCACCAGTGCGGGGATGGTGTAGTCCTCGGGCTGCACGTCCGGCGCGAGGCCGTACCCGGCCAGGGTCTTGGCCGTCACCGGGCCGATGCAGGCGAGCTTCACGCGGTCCGCGTGCTTGCGGATCGTCTCCGGCCGCACCAGCTCGAAGAAATTATCCACCGTGGAGGAGGAGGTGAAGGTCACGTAGTGCAGCTCGCCCGCCTCCAGGGCCTTCTCGATGACCTCGGGGCCCTGCTGGCTGAGGCGCGTCTCGTAGACGGGCAGCACCCGGACCTCGGCCCCGGCCCTGGCAAGCTCCTCGGGCAGCACCTCGCGGGCAACCTTCGCCCGGGGGATGAGCACCCGCTTGCCCTTGACCCCGCGCGCCAAGAGCCCCTCCACCACATGCTCGGCCACGTATTTCTCGGGCACGAAATCCGGCTCGATGCCGCGCTCGCGCAGGGCGTCGGCCGTGGCCGGGCCGATGGCCGCCATCTCCACCCCGGCAAAGGCGCGGGCGTCCTTGCCCATGGCCCGCAGCCGCTCGAAGAACCGCTTCACGCCATTGACGGACGTGAACACGCACCAGTCCCAACCGGAAAGGGAGCCGATCTGCGCGTCCACCTCGGCGTAGTCGTCCAGGGGTTCGATGGTGATGGTGGGAAATTCGTACACCCGCGCGCCCAGCTCGCCCAGCTCGCGCACCAGACCGGAGGCCTGCTCGCGCGCGCGCGTCACGGCCACGCCCTTGCCCAGCAGCGGCTTCTTCTCGAACCAGCCGAGCTTGTCGTGCAGGCCGCAGACCCCGCCCACCACGATGATGGACGGCGCGGCGAATTTGCGCCTCGCTGCCTCTTCGGCCACCTCCGCCAGCGTGGAGACGAAGGACTCCTGCTCGGGCCGCGTGCCCCAGCGCACCAGGGCCACCGGGGTCTCGGGGTCGCGGCCGTTTTCCATGAGCCTGCCCGCGATCATGGGCAGGTTCTTCACGCCCA
>JBFWJM010000214.1:0-5901 GCA_050253205.1 Desulfovibrionaceae bacterium | reverse complement strand
TCCGCTGGTTCTCCTTCCCGCGCGTGGTAGCACACCGGGCCCCGCGCAACAATGGCACCCGCCCCCCCCGAAAATCAACATCAGAACAGCCACGGAAAGACGGCCAGCACGAAGAACGACCACCCCGCCAGCACTGGCAGGTAGCGGGCGGTGATGTGCTCCAGCTCCGAGGGCGGCACCCTGCCCCGCAGGATGGCCGCGAACCCGCGCACCAGCAGCAGCAGATTGCCCAGCACGACAACGTTCGCCCCCAGCACGGCGAGCCTGTTGGGCGTCACGCCCATTTCGAGGATGCGGTTTACGATTGCCGCCAGCCCGAGCGCATCGAAGACCACGGTGAGCACGGCAAGCATGGCGAGCAGTGCGTGGAGCCAGCGGTTGCGGCTTGCGTCGCGCCCCTGGCCGCTGCCCTGGCCCGAGAGGCTGAACACGCAAAGGCCCAGCACCGAGAGCAGGATCACGTTGTACACCAGCAACGTGTCGCGGTCGTTGAAGAGTTTCCCCACGTCACAGGCCAGGCGAAACAGGTAGAGGCAAAGCAGCACCAGGAACAACGGCGCGAAGATGCGCGCCAGAAGCGGCATGACCCGCCCGCCCGCAGACCCTCGGAGCACGGCCCAGGCCGCCACCACGGGGATGGCCGTGGCGCCCATGGGCAGCATCCACTCTATTATCCAGTCCTGGTAGCCGCCGAACAGCCCGAAGAGCTTGTGGGTCAGGTACAGGAGCACGGCCCCGCCAAGAGACAACAGGCCGGAAAAAACCACGAGCTCGCCGAAAAACCGTATCCACCCCCGCCGCGCCTCCACGCCTGGCCGCACCTCGCCCGCAAAGGCCAGCGCAGCCACGCACCAGAGCACAAAGGGCGCATGCACCAGTGCCAGTATGGCTTGGTCCGCGTCGATGTCCGGCAGGAGATTCAGGTACAGCGCCAGCGCGCCGAGCATGGCCAGAACCGCTGCGCTCGCCCGCCGGGGCCAGCCGCGTGCGTGCAGGAGATAGACGGCAAGAGCGCCCAGCGGGCCGAGGGCGGTGTTTCGCGGGTAGAATTCCTCCGTGATCCGCGGCAGAATATCGGGCAGCTTGATGAACAGACCCGAGAGCAGGGCCAGGGCGATCATGAACCAAAGCTCCAGGCGGGAGCCGCCCGTGCTCCGGGCCGGGGCGAGGCGCGCGGCCCAGGCGCGCAGGAGCAGCGAACCGGGCCGCAGGGCCAGCGCGCCTGGCAGGTGCTCGGAAAAGCCCTCGGCATCGCTCCTGTAGAGCGCCTCCAGCTTTTCCGGGGCTTCGGCGTCGCCCTCCAATTCAAGTATGGGGTTGTGTTCCACAAGCACCTCCAGTTCGATGGATAGCGCAAAGATGCATCATCGCATAGCGGAAAACAGTAAAAGCACGGCAAAAAGGGCCGGTGCTTTCGCCCCGGCCCGCATCACGAAATCCCTTGGGGGATGTTACTTGAATGCCAGTCCGCCCTCGCCCGCGTCCACGGTGACGCTGGAGCCGTCCATGAGCTCCCCGCCGATGAGCTTCTTCGCCAGCGGGGTCTCCAGATGCTGCTGGAGGTAGCGCTTGAGCGGGCGGGCGCCGTAGATCGGGTCGTAGGCCGCCTGGGCGATGAACTCCTTGGCCGCCTCGGTGAGTTCGAGGTCGATCTTGCGGTCCGCCAGGCGCGCGCGCAGCCCGTCCATGAGCAGTTCGATGATCCGCTTCAGCTGCTCCAGGCGCAGCGGCTCGAAGAGCACGATCTCGTCCACGCGGTTCAGGAACTCGGGCCGGAAGTGCGCCCGCAGCTCGCCCATCACCGCGTCCTCCACCCCGGGCTTGAAGCCCTCCTCGGTGAGCCCGTCGAGCATGAGCGGCGCGCCGATGTTGGAGGTCATGATGATGATGGTGTTCTTGAAGTCCACGGTACGGCCGTGCGAGTCCGTGAGCCTGCCGTCGTCGAGGATTTGCAGCAGCACGTTGAATACGTCGTGGTGTGCCTTCTCGATTTCGTCGAACAGGATGACGCTGTAGGGCTTTCTGCGCACGGCCTCGGTGAGCTGCCCGCCCTCGTCGTAACCCACGTACCCGGGAGGCGCGCCGATGAGCCGGGCCACGGTGTGCTTCTCCATGTATTCGCTCATGTCGATGCGCACCATGTTCTCCTCGGTGTCGAAGAGGGCCTGGGCGAGCGTCTTGCAGAGCTCGGTCTTGCCCACGCCCGTGGGGCCCAGGAAGATGAACGAGCCTATGGGACGGCGAGGGTCCTTCAGGCCAGCGCGGGCGCGCAGCACGGCGTCCGCCACGGCGGTAACGGCCTCCTCCTGGCCGATGACCCGTTCATGGAGCACATCCGCCAGCTTGAGCAGCTTCTCGCGCTCGCCCTCCATGAGCCTGGAGACGGGGATGCCCGTCCAGCGGGCGATGATCTCGGCCACGTCGTCCGGGCCGACCTCCTCCTTCACCAGCCGGGGCGCGTCCTCCTCGGTGATGGAGGCGTTGGAGGCCGCGAGCTGGCGTTCCAGCACGTCGAGCTTGCCGTACTTCAGCTCCGCCGCGCGGTTGTAGTCGGCCACGCGCTCGGCCTCCTCCACGTCGCGGCGCACCTGCTCGATCTCCTCCTTCAGGCGGCGGATGCCCTCGATGGCGCTCTTCTCGCGCTCCCACTGGGAGCCCAGCTCGGCCTGCTTGGCCTTGAGCCCGGAAAGCTCCGCCTCGATCTTGGCCAGACGGTCCTTGGAGGCGGCGTCCGTCTCGCGCTTGAGCGCCTCGCGCTCGATCTCCAGTTGCAGTATCTGGCGGTTCACCTTGTCCAGCTCGTAGGGCTGGGAGTCGATCTCCGTGCGGATGAGCGCGGCGGCCTCGTCGATGAGGTCGATGGCCTTGTCGGGCAGTTGGCGGTCGGAGATGTAGCGGTCGGAGAGCACGGCGGCCTCCACCACCGCGCCGTCGGAGATGCGCACGCCGTGGTGCACCTCGAAGCGCTCCCTGAGCCCGCGCAGGATGGAGATGGTGTCCTCCACCGTGGGCTCCTCCACCATGATCGGCTGGAAGCGACGCTCCAGGGCCGGGTCCTTCTCAATGTACTTGCGGTATTCGTCCGTGGTGGTGGCGCCGATGCAGTGCAGCTCGCCGCGAGCGAGCAGCGGCTTGAGCAGGTTGCCCGCGTCCATGGCCCCCTCGGCCTTGCCCGCGCCCACGATGGTGTGGATCTCGTCGATGAACATGATGATGGACCCGGCGGACTCCTGCACCTCCTTGAGCACGGCCTTGAGCCGCTCCTCGAACTCGCCGCGGTACTTGGCCCCGGCCACGAGCGCGCCCATGTCCAGCGCGAAGATGGTCTTGTCCTTCAGGCCTTCCGGGACGTCCTGGCGCACGATGCGCTGGGCCAGCCCCTCGACGATGGCCGTCTTGCCCACGCCCGCCTCGCCGATCAAGACGGGGTTGTTCTTGGTGCGCCGGGAGAGGATGCGGATGGCCCGGCGTATCTCGGCATCACGCCCGATGACCGGGTCGAGCTTGCCCTTCCGGGCCTCGTCCACGAGGTCGCGGCCGTACTTGTTCAGGGCCTCGTAGCTGGCCTCGGGGTTGTCGCTCGTCACGCGCTGCTTGCCGCGCACCTCGGTGAGGGCCTTGTAGAGCTTGTCCTTATCCACGCCGAAGGACCTGTTGACCCTGCCGACCCCGGAGGACGGCGGCTCGTCCGTGAGCGCCAGGAACAGGTGCTCCACGGAGACGAACTCGTCCTGCATGCGCCCCCTGGCGTCCTCGGCGCGCACGAGCACGGAGTTGAGCCTCGGGGTGATCATCACCTCGTTGGCCCGGGCCCCGGGCCCGGAGACGCGCGGCAGCTTGGCGATCTCCTTGGCCACGGCCTCGGCGTAGTCCTTGGCCGAGACGTTCATCTTCTTGAGCAGCTTGGGCGCGAGCCCGTCGGTCTGCTTCGCCAGGGCGAGGAGCAGGTGCTCGGCGTCCACGGTCTGGTGCCCGTTGCGGATGGCCTCGGCCTGGGCCTCGTTGATGGCTTCCTGGGTCTTTTTCGTAAAGATATTGGGATCCATATGTCTTTCTCCTTGCTTCCCCCCAAGGCGCGGCCGGGGTTTTATGGTTGTTGCCGCGCCTTCCCCGGGGCGGTCAGAGCAGACGCCGGGCCTTTTCGAGCTCGCCCTCCAGCGTCTCGATCCGCTCCAGGAGATCGATGATGATGGTGCCGCCCCCGAAGGTCACCTCCAGGTCGCGGCAGATGCGCATCAGCTTCTGCACGCGGTACACGTCGCGCAGGGTGAAAAGATATTCGTCGGCCCTGGTCCTCGCCGGGGCGATCCAGCCCAGCTCCACCAGCTCGGCGCAGGCATCGGGCGTGATCTCGGTGTATTCCACCATCTGCGCCCAGGCCACGAGGTCGGAGCGCTCGGGCAGGTTGAGGTCGGGCAGCTTGAGCAGTATTTCCTTGAGTCGTTTCGTGGTCATGGCGTCCCCCGATCAAAAGTCCCGAGGCTGGAAGGTGGATGTCTCGGCCAGCTTGCGCCAGAGTTCGCGCTCCGCGTCGGTGAGTTCGGCCGGGGCCTTGATCACGATGCGCACGAGTTGGTCGCCCTTCTTGGCCCCGGAGCCCAGCCCCCGGCCGCGCACGCGCAGCTTCTTGCCCGTGTCCACCCCGGGGGGGATGTTCATCTCCACGGGGCCGTCGAGCGTGGGCACGCGGACCTTGGCCCCCAGCACCGCCTCCCACGGGGCCAGCGGCAGGTCCAGCACGAGGTTGTTTTCCTGGATATTGTAGAGGTGGTGCGGGCGGATGCGGATGCGCAGGTAGAGGTCGCCCGCGCCGCCGCCGCTGGAGCCGGGGTTGCCCTGCCCGGCGAGGCGGATGCGCTGGCCGTCCTTGATGCCCGCAGGCACCTGCACGTCCAGGGTCTTGGTCTCCAGGCGCGGCGTGCCGCCCGGGCCGGTGGAGTGCTCTTGCAGGGTCACGCTCTTGGTGCCGCCCCGGTAGGCCTCCTCCAGGCTCAGCTCGTACACGGCCTCGGAGTCGGACCCCCGGCGCGGCCTGCGGCTGAAGCGCTGGCCCCCGAAGTCTTGCCCCCCGAAGCTCTGGCCCCCGAAGCTCTGGCCGGAAAACCCGCCTCCGAAAATCGTCTCGAAAAAGTCGGAGAAATCCCCGGCCTGCCCGCCGCCCGCGCCCCCGCCGAAGTTGAAGCGCACGTTCTCGTAGCCCGGCGGCGGCCGAAAGCCCCCACCCGACTGCTGGTACTGCTCCCAGTTGGGCCCGAGCTGGTCGTAGAGCTTGCGCTTCTCCGGGTCCTTGAGCACCTCGTGGGCCTCGTTGATCTCCTTGAACTTGCCTTCCGCCGTGGCGTCGCCCGGGTTGAGGTCGGGATGGTACTTGCGGGCGAGCTTCTTGAACGCCTTGGAGACCTCCTCCTTGGTGGCGGTTTTGGAGACACCCAGCGTTTTGTCGTAGTCCTTGTATTCAACGGCCATGTTCGTTGGCTCTCCTTGCAGCGACGTTTCCCGGTTCTCCCGGCGAGTTTAACAATAAGCCGCGTATGGCTTTCGTCAAGGGCGAGATTTTTCTAAGTGTGACATTTCGACACACTTTTCCGAGGAACGTTGGAGTAGGGCACGGGTCTTGCCCGAGGCTGGGGAACGGGCGCGCCCGGGCGCGGGCCCGGCAAGAGAGCAAAAAGGCCGGAGAGGAGCAAAGAAATGAATGCATGTGGCGGGCGGGGCCTTCTCGGCTGTCCGCTGCGCTTGCGCGCACGGCGGGTTGCAAGGCAAAAGCACGCCCACGCCGTTGCCGCGCACGCAAATGCACCGACCTCCCCGTACACCCCGCCCGCCCCAAGCACCGCACGCCGAAACGCATCCGCCCCGAAGAGGCAAAGGTGGCATAGCCCGCCCGCGGAGAGCCGACAC
>JBFWJM010000213.1:0-5910 GCA_050253205.1 Desulfovibrionaceae bacterium | reverse complement strand
GATGGCCTTGTTGATCTGCTCGGCCCCGGCGTTCTGCTCGGAGCTGGCCGCGGCTATCTCCTGCACGAGCTCGGCCGTGCGCTGGATGTCGGGCACGAGCTTGACGAGCTTCTGCCCGGCCTCCTCGGCCACACGGACCGTGGAGCCGGAGAGTTCGCTGATCTCCCCGGCGGCCTGGCCGCTGCGCTCGGCGAGCTTGCGCACCTCCGCCGCGACCACCGCGAAGCCCTTGCCGTGCTCGCCCGCGCGGGCGGCCTCGATGGCCGCGTTCAGCGCCAGCAGGTTCGTCTGCCGGGCGATCTCCTCGATGATGGAGATCTTCTCGGCGATGTTCTTCATGGCGTCCACGGCCGAGACAACGGCCTGGCCGCCGTCCTGGGCGTCTGCTGCGGCCTTGAGGGCGATGTGCTCCGTCTGCTTGGCGTTTTCCGTGTTCTGCTGGATGTTGGCGGTCATCTGCTCCATGGAGGCCGAGACCTCCTCGATGCTCGCGGCCTGCTCGGTGGCCCCCTGGGAGAGGGTGCCCGCCGTGGCGGAGAGTTCCTCGGAGCCGGAGGCCACGTTGTCCGTGGCTTCGGAGACTTCGGAGACCACCTGGGTCAACCGCTCGACCATCAGTCGCATGTCGCCGTAGACGCCGCCTGTGGCGTCGAACTGGAGCCGCAGGTCGCCCCGGGCGATGGACTTGGCAATGTCGGCCACCTCGGCCGGGTCCTTGCCCAGCTGCCGGGAGACGGCCCGGAGAATCAGCAGCGCCACGAGCACGCCCACGAGCACGGCCACCAGGCCGACCACCAGGATGATGCGCGTGGCCATGGTGTTGGAGGCCTGGAGGCTCGGGCCGAGGATTTCCTGCTCGTGCACCACGAGCTGCTTCACCTGCTCCACGTCCTCGGCGATCTTGGGCCCGAGGATGTTGAGCGAGGAGTCCATGATCTGGTTTCGCTCAAGGATGACCTTGACCACGTCGGCAAAGGCCTTGATGTAGTTATCGGTTCGCTCCTGGGCGTCCGCGAGGAGCGGCTCCGCCGGGGTTCCGGCCATGGCGCGGCGCAGGGAGGCGTACATGCCCGCGAGCTCCTCCATCTCGGCGTTCACGCGGTCCACGTCGGCCTGGGCGTTCTGGTCCATGAACTTCATGGCCGAAAGGCGGGCCAGGAGCAGGTGGCGCATGGCCAGCGCGGTGTTGTACGCGCCGTTCATGTCGTTGGTATGTTGGGCCGTCTGGAGCACCTGGAAGAGATCCTGCTCGATCTTCGGGCCGTCCACGCTGAGGATGTCGAAGAACAGTCGGTTGCGCTCGTCCTTCAGCCGGACGATGCGCTCGAAGTCTACCCCGTAGCGCTCGACGCTGGCGCGAACCCCCTCCAGCAGGCGGGCGCGCTCCGAATCCTTGATGCTTGCCTGGGCCTCGTCGAGGTAGTCCCGCATCGTGTTGAAGTATTCATCGTAGCTCTGCTTGGATTTGTCCGTTCCGTAAAGGATGAAATCCTTCACGCTCATGCGGACCATCAACATGTTGCTCTGCAGATTGCCGCAGAGAATGGTGTCCCGCGCAAGGCCCCTGTATTCCTCGAAGCCCTTCGAGGAACCGTTGATGGCATAGTAGGCGACGCCGCCGATGACCAGCAGCAGCGCGAGAACGGACCCAAATCCGGAGATCAGCTTGGTGGCCAACTTAATCCGAGAAAACATTTCCCTCCCCCCTCAAAATATCGAATGGACGACACTTCGTCCGGGTACGAAAACACGGACCCACCATGCATACATCATTTCCGGAACCGACCGCAACCTTTGAACACTATGCGCAATACGCACCAACACCACAGGCCGGGGCACCGCCCTGCCCCCGGGAGCCTGGCGGGCCGCCGAACGCCAGCCATCATCGAAGACCGTATTCCCGCATCACGTTTTTCTTGCCAACTACGAAAAAAGTAGTATATTAAGAAAAGACAACGAGGCGGGTCGCCACACCGTTTCGCCCCCCGTGAGGGCGGGGTCCAGGAGGGAATCATGAAGACTATCAAGATATTGCTTGGCGTTTTCGCCATGGTCATGTTGGCGTCCTCCGCGTACGCCATCCCGTTCAACATCACCTATACCGCCGACAACGCGCTCACCGAGTTCCAGTACTCCACGAACGGCGGCGCGCTCGTCGACGTCCCCGGCTTTGTTGCCGACGGCAGCACCACGGGCGGAGACTGGAAGACCTCGGCCTCCCTGTCGCTCGACCTGGCCCGGGGCAACGACTACACCTTCCAGTGGGAGGTGACCAACTACGCCGGTTCCGGCGACAACCCCACGGCCTTCCTGGCGGACATCATCTACGGCACCACGGCCATCTCCACCAACGCGGTGTGGGAAGTCGCGGCGGGCGTGTATGATCCCATCTCCAACACGTGGTCCCCCGGCTCCTGGGTCACCGCCACGGAATACGCCGCCAACGACGGCTCCACCGGCGTGGACACCTGGTACAACTCCAACGGCAACGCGGCCATCGCCGGCATCAGCGACAGCGCCCAGTGGATCGGTGTGGGTGCCTATCCCGGCACCGGCTCCTCGGTCAACTTCGTGCGCGTGACCTTCTCCGCCACGCCCATCCCCGGGGCCCTGTGGCTCATGGGCTCGGGCCTGCTCGGCCTGGTGGGCATCGGCCGCCTGCGCCGCAGCTAGCGCACAACCCGACGACATGCACAGAGGCGGGCCTGGCCCGCCTCTTTTTTTGTCCTCTGGTTTCTTCACGAACCGGTCACCGGATCGGCACCACGCGGCAGCGCTGCGGGAGTAGCACTCCCATCCATGGCGCTCATTCATCAGCGGCCCTGCCCGGTCTGCGGGTCGGCCACCCACCAGCGATTCATGAACTGCCTGCGGGAGGGAGCCTGCGGCCCGAGCCACTGGCTCTGCCTGAACTGCAACTCCAGGCTCGCGGAAACGGGGGAGCTGCTCTCCCGTGGGCGGGAGCGGCGGCGGGTTGTGGTGGCGGCTGCGGAGCCGGGCCGCTCCTGAAGCGATCGGTCCGGGAGCATGGCGCGCCTCTGCACCCCCGGCGACGAAAATACGCCCCGGCAATCCCCGCCGAACCGTACGCGTCAGCACCGCACCAGCAAAGCGAACACCGGGAAAGCCCTCCACGGAACGCACCGGAAAGCTGGAGAGGAAACCAACCGCGCGCCCGCCATGGAACGTGGCCGACAGGACGCAATGCAGCGAATCGGCGGCAGCACTGTGCCACGAGAGGCGCAACCGGAGGTGTAACGGGAGGCAGGCATGGCCACCCGGCGCACCCGCGAGAGCCCGCAGGCCCGGTCCGCGCGCAACGGCCCGATGCAGCTCGGTTGCAGATACGATGCTGATGTGATTCAGATGCGATTCAGGCGAAATCCGCCAGCACGGCGCCGATTTGCACCCCGGCCACCTCGGGGTGTTCCTCGTACTCGCTGCGGATGCGCCAGACCGCCGAGTGCAGGTGGTCGGCGGAAATGCCGTTGCGGATGGCGGCGTAGGCCTCGATGAACGCCGAAACCCGGTCGCACATCTTGAGCAGCTCGCCGTCCTTGGGGTCGAAGCGGTCCTCGTTGTACTGCCCGGCCAGGTCTGCGGAGCTCACGGCGCGAACCCGCCCGTCCACCGTGGCACAGGCCAGGAACTCGGAGCCCACCTCCGCACCGAGGAAGAATTCCAACCGCTCGGCCACGTCACCGTAGCCGCCCTCGCGCAGGGGGCCGAGCACCACGCGCTCGGTCTCGCGCTCCTCGTAGTTGCGGATGAGGTCGGCGATCTCCTTGGCGGACTGCTTCACCGGGGAGATGATGTCGCGTGTGAGCAGCTCTGGCAGGTCGTGGAACAGGCCGCCGAAAAAGTTGTTCTGGAGTCTGGCCGGGCAGGCTCCCACCTCCATGCTGAAGAACCAGGCGAAGGCCGCCACCAGGAACATGTGCCCCAGGACCGTGGTCTCCGGCACGCGGGGCGTCTGCGACCAGCGCTGCTGGAAGCGCAGGTGGCCGCACAGCGCCGCCAGGCGGCCCAGGGCGTCCACGGGTTCCTCGCCTCCGGGCTCGTGCTCCAGGCCGTTGAGCAGGGCGGAGACCCCCTCCACATGCGCGGCCAGGGCACCAAGGCGGTCCAGGAAGCTCTGTTCGATGTCCTCCAGGTCGAACCCCGGCGGGTTGATGCCCTTGATGAGCCGGAACTCGTAGAAGCTGGCGTAGAGATGCGCGGCCGAGAGGATGGACCGGGCCGGGCCGCCCTCCTCGGCATCCATGAGCCAGGCGGTCATGCGCTCGCGGAACCCCGGCCCCAGTGGCGAAAGCAGGGGCTTGAGCCTGCCGAGCACCCAGTTGGTGAGCTTGCGGTAGTCCTCGGCGTTTTCCTTGATGCGGTAGAACACGGGGGGTTTGATGTCGGTGATGATGAGGCGGTAGAGGTAGTCGAACATGCCGCCCTCGACGATCTCCCCGCCGAGGCGGACGCGCTCCTCCGGGGCCATGGAGCGGGTGTTTCGCAGGAAGAGCAGCCAGGCCACGATCATCTTGTGGGCCTGCTTGTCCACCTCCACCAGCTGGATGGGGCGGAGCTTGTCGTTCCAGCGCTTCATGTAGGCACCGGAGAAGAGGAGGTCGAGCAGGCTCTTTCGAATAATGGTGGACATGGAATTCTCCGGGTGGACTTTGTGTGGGGGGTCGTATTGTGGTACCCGCCTTGGCCGGGGAGCGCAAGGCGGGCCGCAGCCCCCGGAAGGCGGCCCGCCCCCTGGGGAACAATGTTTTGACAAACCATGTGAGCCTGTTATGTTGCATGCAACAGGCTCAACCAGCACAAGGAGACCCCGCACATGCCCATGAAACGCATCCTGCTCGGCGCGGACGGTTCCGAGCACTCGAAGCGCGCCGCCAAGTATGCGGTGGACCTGGCGAAGGCCTTCGGCTCCACGGTCATCATCGCCACGGCCTATCAGGGCGAGACCATCGTCACGGACGATCCGTCCCAGCAATACCAGGTCAAGGGCGTCAAGTGGCGCGCCCAGCACCGCCAGTCCTGGTACAAGGAACTGATGGACAAGAACAACATCCCGAGGGAAGCCGTGGTGCTGGACGGCCCTTCCGCAGAGGCCCTGGCCGCTGCGGCCGAGCGCGAGCACGCGGACATCATGATCATCGGCTCCCGGGGGCGCTCGAATCTGGCCGGGCTGATCATCGGCTCCACGGCCCACGCCCTGCTGCACATCGCCCCCTGCCCGGTCATCGCCGTGCGCCTGAAGCACAAGCTGCCCAGCGAGGAATAGCGAGCGCCGCGCCAGCCGGCACCACCGCGCAAACGGTCATCACGAGGACGCCCCCGAGGCGTCCTTTTTTTACGCCCGCCACGTCTGGCCCGCGAAATGAGAAACAGGAACTATCGACGGCGGATTCAGCGCATCCCCATCGGCTCTGGCAGGCTGTTGAAAAAGTGCGTCAGCGAAAAATGAGTTTTTCAACAGCCAGCGTAGGCGAGGCACGGGCCTGGCCAATGGGCCTGGCAAATGGGCACCCCTCGCTCCGAAACCGGGCCCTTGCAGCTGCGCCGCCGCGCTCCGTGTCGACGCAGAGAGAAACAGGATCGGCGGACACATGGTGGCCGCTGATGATGGGTACGGATGGCGGACGGATGGTGGACGGATGGCGGAGACGCAATGGGTGGGCTGGCTTGCTCGAAGGGCGGATGGGGTGTCGCAGTGGCGGAAACGGGCATCCTTGGCCAATCAACGAGGACGGGACGCCAGGAGCGCTGTTGGGGGAACGGAAGCGGGCTCCCTTGGGCGGCCAGAAAGGGTGGGACGCCAGGAGCGCTGTTGGGGGAACGGAAACGGGCACCCTTGGGCGGCCAGAAAGGGTGGGATGCCAGGAGCGAGGGCGTTGCAGGCCCGACGTG
>JBFWJM010000212.1:0-5937 GCA_050253205.1 Desulfovibrionaceae bacterium | reverse complement strand
GGGCTGCCGTCCCTGGACCCCATGTCGGTAATGATCCGCCGCCCGCGCAGGGCCCGCAGGCCCGGGGCTGCCGCCCCTGGACCCCATGTCGGTAATGATCCGCCGCCCGCGCAGGGCCCGCAGGCCAGGGGTTAGGCTGCGGCCGTCCCCCAGCCGCTGACGATGATCAGCATGCCCAGCAGCGCCACCGCGCCTCCGAGGATGTCCGTGGTGGAGAGGGGCACGCCGTCCACGAACCGGAGCCAGGCCAGTGCGGTGGCTACGTAGACGCAGCCGTACGCGGCGTAGATTCTGCCGCTCGCGGCGGGGTGCAGGGTCAGCAGCCAGGCGAAGGCCGCCAGGCTGAACGCGGCAGGGATGAGCAGCCAGGCCGGGCCGCCCTTGCGCAGCCAGCAGTAAGGCAGGTAGCAGCCGACGATTTCGGCCAGGGCCGTGAGCACGAAGAGCAGCATGGTCTTGATGGCATCCATGCGAAAAACCCTACGGCAGAACACCGTGGGCGGCAACCGGCGCACGCCCCGCCAATACAAAGCCCCCGGCTCCTGATGGAGCCGGGGGCTTCCTGTGTGTCGTTATTGGGAATGGCGGCGGCCTATTCGCCTTCTCCGGCGGGCTTGAGCGTGCCTGGCAGCTTGTCCTGAAGCTTCTCGGTCACCTGCTCCTTCACGTCCTCGATGTAGCGCATGGCGTTCTCCTTGCGCTCCTCGTAGTAGCGTTTGGCCGTCTCCTTGCTCTCTTCGTAGAATTGCTTGGCCTCGGCCGTCCTGGTCATGGCGCCTTCCTTCATCTCCTCGATGCGGCGCATGGCCTCGGCCTTGTAGCCCCGGGCCTCCTCGGCCAGGGAGCCCATCAGGTCCTTCACGGTGACGATCTTGTCCACCAGGTAGGCGTTGGACCCCGCGAAGGCGAACCCGTGCTTGAGGATGCCGCGCTTGGCGTTCACCAGCGCCCGGGCGATGCAGTAGGGCGAGAGTTCCAGCTTGCAGGAGCTCAGGCAGTGGAACGGGCACTTGGCCGGGTGTTTCTTCCCGGCCTCCACGGCCCGCAGGAATTCGTTGCTCACGGCGCGGCCCGGCAGGCCCACGGGGCTCTTGATCACGGCCATGTCCCCCGGTCCGGCGTTGACGAACGCCTGCTTGAACGCGGGGTCCGCGTCGCACTCCTGGGTGGCCACGAACCGCGTGCCCATCTGCACGCCGGAGGCGCCCATCTCCAGGAAGCGGCAGATGTCGCTCCCGGAGTAGACGCCGCCCGCCGCGATCACCGGAATGGGCGCGCCCTTCACGGTCTCGAATTCCTTCACCGCCGCGATGGTGTCGGGCACGATCTTCTCCAGGCGGTACTCGGGGTCGTCGAGTTGCTCGGGCTTGAAGCCCAGGTGCCCCCCGGCCTTGGGGCCCTCCACCACGAAGGCGTCGGGCAGCATGTTGTAGCGCTTGAGCCACTTCTTGCAGATGAGCGAAGCCGCCCGGCCCGAGGAGACGATGGGCGCGATCTTGGTACGCATGCTCCCGCCCAGCTCCTCCGCGCTCGGCAGGTGGGAGGGCAGGTCCAGCGGCAGCCCAGCGCCCACGAAGATGATGTCCACCTTCTCCTTCACGGAGGTGCGCACCAGGTCCGCGAAGTTGGTCAGCGCGTACATGATGTTCACGCCGATGACGCCCTGGGAGAGCTCCCTGGCGCGCTGGATGTGCTTGACCAGTGCGCGGCGGTTGGCGCTCACCGGGTCGGTGGTGATGTCCGGCTCGTCGATGCCGATCATGGGCGTGGCGATGACGCCCACGCCGCCCTCGTTGGCCACGGCGGACGCCAGGCCCGAGAGCGAAATCCCAACGCCCATGCCGCCCTGTACGATGGGCAGCCGGGCCACGAGGTCGCCTATTTTCAACTGCGGAAGTTGCATACGCCTGCTCCGGGATGCTTGGATGTGCTTGATGAAACGCATGGCGCGACCCTGCGCGCCCCCATTGCGAGTGTCTACCCGCTTTGCCCTGCCGAATCAAGGATTTTGCCCGTGACGATTTCCGCGAAGGAAAACGCCGAGGTGAACGCCGGGCTGATGGCGTTGAGCACGTGCGTGTGGTCCTCGCCCCCGCGCAGCACGAAGTCCATGACCAGCTCTCCGGTCTCGCGGTGCACGAGCTGGGGCCGGATGCCCGCCTTGGGCGAGGGCAGCACGTCGCGCTCCTCCAGGCCTTGGACGAGCTTTTTCGCGTCGTTGAAGAACGCGCGGAAAAAGTACTTGCGCGGCTCCGTGAGGGCCACGCGCCTGAAGCCCGGGTTCGAGAAAAACAGCCGGGCATCCCGCGCGAGGATGGCCGGGGCCTCGGCGTCCACGCCCCTGAGCAGGCCGTAGTTCTCCCTGCCGAAGGCCGGGATGGCCGTGGGCCCGAGGTACACGTCGCCGTGCACGCTGCGGGTGAAGTGCACGCCGAGGAAGGGATTGCGCGGGTCGGGCACGGGGTAGATGGACCCCCGGCACAGCGCCTCCCGCCCGGGGCGGAGTTTTTTGTAGAGCCCCTTGAACGGCACGAGCACGAACTCGCGCCCCTCGCCGAACAGGGCGGCCACGCGGTCCGCGTGCGCCCCGGCGGCGTTGACGAAGTGGCGAAACTCCACGCCCCCGGCCGTGGTCTCGGCCACGCGCCCGGCCCGGCCGCCTTTCAGGCCCGTGACCCTGGCCGAGAAGAGAAAGCGCACCCGGCCCGTGGCGGCCAGGTCGTCTCGCAGGCGGGCGAGCACCGCGCGCGGGTCCACCTGGCTGGTGAAGGGCGAGAAGAGCGCGCGCTCCACGGTCTTGGCATGGGGCTCCACCTCGGCCAGCTCCCTGGTGTCGAGCATCCGGGGCTCGGCGCCGTTCTCCGTGGCCCGGTGCAGGAGCGCGTCCAGCGCCGGGAGTTCGGCCTCCTCCCGAGCCACGATGACCTTGCCCGGCTCCAGGAGCGGCAGGCCCCGCTCCCTGCACCAGGCGCGCATGATCCGGTTGCCCTCCAGGCAGGCCCGCGCCCGGAGGGAGCCCGGCGCGTAGTAGATGCCCGCGTGGAGCACGCCGGAGTTGCGCCCCGAGGCATGGCGGCCGGGGCCGTCCTCCTTGTCGAGCACGAGCACGTCGTCCGCGCCGTGGGCCACCAGCGAGCGGGCCACGGCCAACCCGGTGATGCCCGCCCCGCAGATCACGAAGTGGGCCCGGTGCGTGCTGCTCATGCGATGGTGGGGCGGGTGTTTTGCAGCAGGCCGAGCCCGGTCTCCTCGTCGTGCAGGCGGCGCATGTCCGTGCCGCAGACCTCGATGACCACCACCTCGCCCACCACCCAGGTGTGGACCCCGGGGCGGATGCAGCCCGTGCGCGTCTCGCCTTCGCGGCCCATGGCCGCGTGCATGTGCAGGCGGGGCTGGCCGCTCTCGTCCGGGAAGATGGTGCCCACGGCGGCGGCCTCGTGCACGCCGTCGAGCACGTGGAGCATGGTCCTGGGCGGGCGTTCGTCCGTGGTTTCGGGGCCCACCACCAGCGTGCCGTCGTGCATGCCGCCCACGTACCAGCAGGCCGCGCCATTGATGTCCTTCTCCTTGGCGAACGCCTCGATGGCGTCCGGGAGCTTGTCGCCGTTCTCCAGGCGGATCACGAAGATCCGGCCCATGATGCCTTCACTGTATTGCATGGTTTCTCCTTGTGGGTGTCGGTTCGTCGCGCGGGATCAGCGTCCGCAGGAGCCCCGGTGGTCGCACCATTCGCAGTGCTTCCCGGCCAGTGCGCGGAAGCGGTCCGCGCCCTGCATGTCCGCCAGCAGGGCGGAGAGCAGCAGGGGAATCCGTTGTTCGATGATCCCGGTGCGGGCGTCCTCGTCGAGCTTTGCGCCCAGCAGGGGGAACTCCCTGCCGTCCTTGGCCAGGGAGACGAGGGCCGCGTCGTGGGGCGTGCGGCCCAGGTCGCGCCCGGCCAGGTGCAGGTACACGGGCAGTTGCACCGAGACGAGCGCCTTCTTGAGGTCCGGGAGGAAACCGGGGTCTTCGTCCGCCGCTGCGGGGTCGAGGCCCTGCGCGCGCGCGGCGATGCGCTCCCAAAGTGCTTCGTCCTCCCAGAAGCTCTTGGTGGCCCGGCGTTCGGACCCGGTCTTGTAGTCCAGCACCATCACGCCTTCTGCCCGCAGGTCCACGCGGTCGAGGGTGCCGCGCAGGGAGACGGCCTCGCCCCCGGCCTCCAGCGGGGCGGAGAGCTTCTGCTCCAGGGCCAGGATGCGCGCGGGCGTTCCCGCCCGCAGCAGCCGTGCCAGCCGCTCCCGCCCGGCCATCTCCAGCGCCCGGCGCACGTCCCACGAGGCCTGGGCCAGGCGTTCGTCCCCGGCCATGGTCTCGCTGAAGACACGCCCGAGCCCGGCCGCGTCGAGGGCTGCGGGCTCCACATCGCGCCCGATGAACGGGGAGAAGAATTCCTGGAGCGCCCGGTGCATGACCTCGCCGAAGGCCGCGCGGTCGCCGGATTCGTCCACCTCGGCCGGGGGTTCCAGGCGCAGCAGGTGGCGGAAGAGAAAGAGCCTCGGGCAGGTCAGCCAGAGGTCGAGCCTGGTGGGCGAGAGGCCGCTCCGGCGCAGGTGGGCTCGCAGGGCCTCGGCCAGGGTTTCGCTCATGGGCACGTCGCCCGTGCCTGCGGGGGCGGGCACGGCCGGGAAGTGGACCGTCTCGATGGGCTCCTCGCCGGGCTTGAGGAGCGATTTGCCCCGGCGTTCGCGCTTTTCCCGTTCCCAGATGAGCTCTTCCACGTAGCGCGAGCGCACGGAGCGGGAGTCAAAGAGCCCGGGCTGGACCCCGGACTGGTAGAAGAGCACGGCGTGCTCCGCGCCCAGGAGCAGCCGCTTGAAGTTGTACGCCGAGACGGCGTCCCGCTCGCGGGAGTCGGGCAGGCTCGCCAGGGCGCGCAGGGGGTCGGGCAGCAGGGGGTCGTGTGCCGCTCCCGAGGGCAGCCTGTCCTCCACGGCGTCGAGCACGTAGAGACGGCGGAAGCGCAGCAGGCGCGTCTCCAGCACGCCCATGACCTGGAGCCCGGTGAGGGGTTCCGGCTCGAAGGAGACGCGCTCCCCCCGGCAGAGCTGCCGCAGCACGGCGAAGAGCGTGGCCCGGTCCAGCTCCTGCCCGCCCAGGGCCGCGCCCTTGAGCTCGGGGATGATGCTGTCCGTGAGTCGGGCGAGGTATTCCGCGTCGATGACGAAACGCTTCCAGAGCCCGGCACCGCGCTCGCGCAACAGCCGGGCCAGGGCGGAGAGGGCGTCGGCCAGCTGGGCCAGGGTTCCGGCCCGGGCGAAACCCTCCAGGCAGACCGCGAGCACCTCCCGGCGCAGGGGCTCCGCCGCCGCCCCGTCCACGCCTTCGAGGAGCGTTTCCCCGTAGGGCGGCAGCCAGGCCAGCGGGTCCTGGTATTTGCCGCCCTGGCGCACGGCCCCCTCGTGCAGGCGGAAGACGCGGCGCAGGGGCGCGGCGTCGGGGCCGTTCTCCCCGGCGGGGGAGAGCATCTTGAGGTACGGCTGGCGGAGCAGGGCGAGCAGGTCGCGCCAGAAGTAGCGGCCCGCGCCGTCCCTGCGTTCCTGGAGGCGCAGCAGCCCGTCTACGAGCTGGTAGAGCCCGGTGCGCTCCAGGGGGTAGCCCATGGAGATGTTCACCTCGCGTTCGGGCAGATGGTGCAGCACGGGCAGCAGCGCCCCGGTTTCGGGCAGGACGATGGCGGCGTCGTTGCCGTTTTCGCCCGCATCATCGCGCTCTATGTCGCTTCCCGTGCCGCCTTCCGGGCTGTTATGTGGGCCGACGAGGTCGGCGTCCAGGCGGCGGCGCAGGGCGTGGAGCTGGGAGTGCAGGTCGAAGCCCTCCACGGACTCCACCTCCGGGCCGCCTTCGCGCTCGGGCTCGGGGCCGATGAGCTCCGCCTTGCCGCCGAAGCCCGCGAGCCAG
>JBFWJM010000211.1:0-5975 GCA_050253205.1 Desulfovibrionaceae bacterium | reverse complement strand
TATTATCGAAAAGCGTTGGTGCTGGACGAGGAGCTTGGCCTAAAGGAAGGCATAGCCACCGTCTTTAGCATCCTGGGTATCCTCCGTCAGATGCGGGGCGACCTTGCCGGGGCCGAGGAGTATTATCACAAGTCGCTCGCCATAGATGATGAGCTTGGCCGAAAGGAAGGCATGGCCGCCGACTACTGCAACCTGGGCATTCTCCGCAAAGATCAGGGCGATCTTGCCGGGGCCGAGGAGTGCTGGCAGAAGTCGGTTGGCTTGTACCAGGAGCTGGGCGCGCCGCACATGGTGGAGAAGGTGCAAGGCCTGCTGGACGAACACCGCGCCGCGAGGAAAGAGGACGACGAGTGAACGCCCTGCATGGAGCCAGCATAAACCCCGCCCCGGAGTGCGCCGGAGTGGGGTTTGTTGTTGATCCCGGGGGAGGGGAGGCGGATTCGTCAGGTTCTCCGGCCGCTCCCGGTGCGGCGCGTTACCTGTAGTACAGGTTCCTGCCGCCGATGGTCAGAAACGCCTGGTGCAGGTTGCCGCGAACGGCCCTGCGGTCCCAGATATCCTGGATGTGCCCGCGCGTGAGCGCCTTGAAGCTGTTGTGGTAGTCGGGCGGTATCTCCATGCCCGTGGTCTCCTTGATGACGCCCGGCCCGGCAAAGCCGATGCGCGAGGAGCGCACGGCGTACTGGTAGGGCGAGCAGCCCAGGAAGCTGGCCACAGGCCCGGCGTAGGAGTTGGTGTCGTAGAGCACGATGTACAGCCCCCCCGCCTCGATGTATCGGCGCACGGCCATGGTCACGCGGGGCATCTGGATGAGCCCGTTGACCCCCTCCTGGATGCGGATGCCCGCCGTGCCGTGCACGTAGGCCAGGAAGGGCTGGTGCTTCTTGGTGGCGATCTCCAGCGCGCGGATGAACTTCTCGCCCTCGGCCGCGCCCACGGTGCCGCCCCGGAAGTCCGCCACAAGCATGCCGCAGGTCATGCGGATGCCCTGGAGCTGGGCGTGGAAGGTCATGCAGGCGGACTTGAGCCCCGTCTTCTTCTTGGCCGCGTCCACGCGCTCCATGAAGGTGGGGAAGTTCGCCGGGTTGCCCGAGGCGATGTTGGCGTTGAACTCCTGGATGGTGCCCTTGTCGAAGACATTGGCCAGGTACCACTGGTATTCCATGCGGAAATGGTGGCCGCAGTTGGGGCAGACGCCAGCGAAGTCGTCGAAGAGGTCGCGGGCCCAGATGTCGAGGCAGCCGTGCTTGGCGGAGTTGGGGCAGGTGATCTCCCTGTCCTCCAGCGCCCGGGGGCTCACGTAGCAGGCCGTGGCGTCGGCGCATTCGGCCTCTCCCGGCTTGGAGAGGGAGGTCAGCTCCTCCACGTCCACCTTGCGGCAGCCTCCGGCCTTGATGCCCACCAGCCCGCAGGCCCAGCGCCGCATGCGCGCCAGGCGGTCCATGACCACGTGCAGCTCGTCGGAGGCCTCGGCGGCCATGTTGCCGATGCCCTTGCCCAGGCTCTTCACCAGTTTGTAGCGCACGTAGGAGGTGACGGAGTCCCAGAGCTCGTTCTTGACGCCGAAGGCCTTCTCGAAGAAGCCGCGCTCGTCCTTGTAGGCGCTTTGCGCCAGGGCGAGGTACTTGCGCGCGCGCTTCCTCACCAGGCGGCGCTTGGCAGCCGGGCTCAGGTGCCAGCGCACGAAGATGCGCTCCACGTCTGCGGCCTCGCCCTTTTTCCAGCGCATGGCCAGCTGGCGCAGCAGGCGCATGGAGCGCACGGAGAGGGCCACGTCATCCGTGGCGCGGATGACCGCGCCGCGCAGCTTCTTGAAGAAGTCGAAGTGCTCGGGCCGCGCGCCCAGGGGCGGCTCCTCGATGACGGTGTCGATGTAACCGTTCTTCAGGTTGTCGTGTGCGGTGATGCGCTGGTGCAGGGCGCATTTCTCGATGAGCTCCGGCGTGGCGCGCTGCCCGGCCTTGATGCGCCCCTCGATGGCCGCCGCGCCCTCGGGGGAGATGACGGAATAGTATCCGTGGGAGAGCATGAGCCGCTGGTCGGCCATGCCCACGGCCTCGGCCCCGCCGGAGCCGCCCTCGGAAAAGACGGCCACGATAGGCACGTCGAGCCCGCACATCTCGTAGATGTTCTCGGCTATCTGCTGGGCCGCGCCGGGGAAGTCTTCCACCGGGTACGACCCGGGGGTGAACACGTAGGTGTGGATGGGGATGTTTTCCCTGGCGGCCACCTTCATGTACTTGAGGGCCTTGGAGTTGCCCCAGGGTTTGATGGACCCGCCGTTGCGGAACTCCTGGCCATGGCCCTTTTCCTGGCCCACCACCATGACGAGCTGGTTGTGGACCTTGTTGCCCACGCGGCGGGAGATGTACGCCCGGGCGATGAGCATGCCGGGGTCGATGGAGTGCTCGTCGCGCCCGCCGATCTCGGTGTAGTTGTCGTAGACGTTTTCCAGGATGTCCTTGAGGCAGACCCGGTCCGGGTGGCGGACGACGCGCACCTTGTCCATGGCCGTGAGGCGGCGGTCCAGGTCGCTCTCCAGCACGTGCAGCCGCTGGTCCAGCGCGGCCAGCTCGTCCACGATCTCGTCCAGGGGCGCGCCGTTGTCGAGGTTCACGTCCGCCAGGCGAGCGGCGAAGGCCTCCAGGCGCTCGTTCTTCTTTCCGCCAAGGATGTCGCGCGCGTAGGCCACGCGCTGCTTCAGTTCATCAAGCTTTTTTTCGATGTCCATAAATATTCCCGCCGCTAGAACTCAAGCAGGTTCGCGGTCTTTTCGCGCAGGAAGGCGATGTTGGACTTGAGCGGCTGCCCGGCGGAGTCCATTCCTTCGAGCACGAGTTCTTCCAGGAAGGCGAGGCCGTTGGCCTTGGCCTGTTCGAGGTCGTCCCCGGTGATGATGGCCAGCGCCAGGTTCGGGTCGAACTCCGTGGGAATCTGGTAGGGCTCGTCCGTGGGCACCTGGGTGTGCACCTGGAGCCCGGGGCGCTGCTTCCACGAAAACCGCTCGATCCGCCCCGTCCAGGGCCGGAAGCGCATCTCCGTATCCTCGGCGATGATGCGGTATTCGATGGAAACCCCCCGGAAGGCCACGTCGTCCTGGGTGTAGCCCAGCTTCTCGCCCAGGCCGAGGCGGATCTGCTCGCGGATGAGGTTGGTGCCATCCTGCCCCTTGATGGCGGAGATGGCTGCGGAGACGCCGTTTTCCACCTGGATGCGCGTGTTCACCTCCATGAGGAACGGCTCGCCCTTGGGCGTGACGATCCACTCCCAGGTGCCCACGTTGTCGTAGCCGATCTCCCCTGCGATGCGTAGCGAGTAGTTCGTGATGTCGTCGATGACCTTCTGGGCGTCGAAGGTATAGGCCATGCCCGCCGGATAGAACCCGGGGGCCACCTCGATGCGCTTCTGGAGCCCGGGCGACTGCACGGAGCAGTTGCGCGTGCCGAAGTGGACGATGTTCCTGCCGCCGCGCTCCCCCGCGATCTGCACTTCCAGGTGGTTGAAGTTGAAGATCCGCTGCTCGATGAGCACGCCCTCGTCGTTGAACTGGCGCAGGGCGTAGTTGCGGATGCGGCGGTATGTCTGGCGGAAGCGGGCCATGTCGCAGACCTCGTCGATGCCCATGCCGCCGCCGCCCGCCGAGGCCTTGATGAGCACCGTGGGCCGGCCCACGCCCTGGGAGACCTGGAAGTCGTAGAGGCTGTGGGCGATTTCCTCGGCCTCCAGCTCGTCGTAGATGGCCCTGTCGGACCCCGGCACCGTGGGCACGCCGAGGCCGCGCGCCAGCCGCTTGGTGTTGATCTTGTCGCCCAGGTCGCGGATCACCCTCCACGAGGGGCCGATGAACAGCAGGGGCCGTTCGCGGTTGGTCACGCGCCTGGCGAAGCGGTAGTTCTCGGAGAAGAAGCCGTACCCCGGGTGCACGGCCGTTGCCCCGGCCGCGTCGGCCACGGCCATGATCTCGCCCGCGTCGAGGTAGGAGTGGATGCGGTAGGCGGCCTTCTCGCCGCCCAGCTCCCGCGCCAGGCGCACATGCCCGGAGTGGACGTCTTCCTTGGTATATACGATGGTGAAATCATGGCCGAGCTCTCGGGCGGCCTGCATGATCCGAATGGCTATCTCGCCCCGGTTGGCGATGAGGATGTTGTGCTTGGTCACGTCGTGCTTCGACTCCCGACGGTGGTTGATTGTGGGCCTTCTCTACCCTGTACGGCCCTGGAGCGCAAGCCGATGAACGGCGTTTACGTTCCAATGATTCCGGATGCTTGCATTTGTTTGCGTTGGCGAGGGGGCGTCACTTCCTTTTTGGTTGAAAATTAATTACATATGGAGGTTCCGGCGGCGTATGCCAAGCCGGAAGTCACGCTAGCTTACCGGAGTTTCGCATGAAATACGTCATCGTGGGCAACGGCGTCTCGGCCATCGGCGCCATCGAGGGAATCCGCCAGTTCGACAAGCAGGGCGCCATTCTCGTCGTCTCCGACGAGAAGGTCCCCACCTATGGCCGTCCGCTCATTTCCTACTATCTCGCGGACAAGATCAAGCTTGAGACGCTGCCCTTCCGCTCCCAGGAGTGGTATGAGGGCAACGGCGTGGAGATGAAGCTCGACTCCCGCGTCACAAAAGTCGACCCCCAAAAGAAGGAGCTTGTCCTTACCAGCGGCGAGCGCCTCGCCTACGACAAGCTCCTGCTCGCCACCGGCGGCACCCCCATCGCGCCGAACATCCCCGGCGTGGACGGCCCCGGCGTGCACAACTTCACCACTATCGCCCACGCCGAGCGCCTCAAGGAACTCGTGGACGAGGTCAAGTCCGTGGTCGTCATCGGCGCGGGGCTCATCGCCCTCAAGGCCGCCGAAGGCTTCGCCGAGAAGGGCGTGCCCGTCACCGTGGTGGTCCGCTCGCGCATCATGCGCGCCTATTTCGACGAGTGCGCCTCCGGCATCGTGGTCAAGCACCTGGAGAAGAACGGCCTGCACTTCCTCCAGGGGGCCAACACCCGCGCCATCGTCCGAAGGGGCGACGGCAGCGTCGAGGGCGTGGACACCGACAAGGGCTTCATCCCGGCCGACGTGGTCGTCGTGGCGGCGGGCGTCCGGCCCAGCATGGCCCTGGCCGAGGGCTCCGGCATCCGCACCAACAAGGGCATCATCGTGGACGACTCCCTCGCCACCAGCGACCCCGACGTCTACGCTGCCGGAGACGTGGCCGAGGCCCTCGACCTGCTCACCGGGGAATACGCCGTGCGGCCCCTCTGGCCCAACGCCTACACCCAGGGCAACTACGCCGGGATCAACATGGCCGGGGAAGACCGCCACTACTCCGGCGGCCTGTCCATGAACTCCATCACCTACTACGGCCTGCCCACCGTGGCCGTGGGCAAGACCAACCCCCTCGACGAGGACGACCGCTACGAAATCCATTCCTACAAGGACGAGGAAAACGAGGTCTACCGCAAGGTCGTCTTCGAGGACGACGTGCTCGTGGGCTGCATCCTCATCGGCGAGATCGACCACGCGGGCATCTACACCAGCTTCATAAAGAACAAGTTCAAGCTCGACGCCGAGGCCAAAAAGGAGATCATCGACGGCACGCCGTCGCCGGTCCATTGGCCCGAGGACTACATCCAGCAGATGCAAAACACTCCCTAGGCTGCGGATGCATCGCCCGATGCGGCGTTGCTGAAAAAAGCGCCGGACCCTCATGTATAGAAGAATACACTTCGGGCCCGGCGCTTTTTTCGCGCCTAGCCTCGGGCGCGCCTGCGCAGCCTAGGGGCATAGTGCCTCGCCTGGGAGCATGATTTACCACGCGCCCTGTCGGGCCTTTCAGGGCTTGCCCAGAGTATGGGATGAGTCGCGCCTGCGCAGCCGAGGGGCATAGTGCCTCGCCTGGGAGCAAGCATATAAGAATGCATTCCCGGCCTGCACCCACGTTGGGCCATTCTATCAGTTCAGGGCCGGGCCTATTCAGGG
>JBFWJM010000210.1:0-5984 GCA_050253205.1 Desulfovibrionaceae bacterium | reverse complement strand
CACGGGTATGATGAGGAGCTTCCAGTTGACGAACTTGTCGTAACCGGTCGCCTTCTTTTTTGCTTGAGCCATCTTTTACACCTCTTCGTTGCGCTATATGTCTCTACCCGGCCTGGGAGATGATCCGGGCGATCTCGTAGAAAAGCTCCTGTGCGCGGACGATGCCCACGTCCTTGCCGTCCCGGCGGACGATCATCCTGCGCGCGGAGGCGGAGGCCATGGCGTAGCAGGCCTCCATCAGGTTGGCGTCGGCCTCGACGGTGGGGAAGTCCTCGATCATGTAGTCGTCCACGGGGCGGTTCATGATCTCCTTGACCCGGGAGGTGAACAGCCCCTGCCAGAACATGGCCGAGTATTGCAGGCTGTCCGCCAGGGTGGGCTTGAGCGCGGAGAGGTACTCCGGCAGCACGGCGCGCACCAGGTCCAGCGGGCCGAGGATGCCCGCCACGGAGCCGTCCGGATTGGTGACCACCACGGAGCGGTGGCCGGAATCCATGAGCCGATCCGTGGCCACCAGGCGGCGCATGGTCTGCTCCAGCGCGGTGATGGCGTCCTTGACCGGGCTGTTCACGGAGATGGAGGTGTAGTCCTCCAGGGGGATCATGATGTCGCCGGCGAGCTTCGACTCCTGCAGTCGCTTGCCCTGGGCCGCGTAGGCGTCCTGGATCTTGGCCGCGAGCAGGTCGATGTCGCAGGGCTTGACGAGGTAGTCGTAGGCGCCGGTTTCCTGGGCGCGCTTGGCACCGGGAACGTCGCCGTGACCCGTGAGCATGATCACCGGGACCTTGGGCAGCTTCGCCTTGATCTTCTCCAGGGTCTCGTGCCCATCCATGCCGCCCATGCGCACGTCAAGGACGATCACCTCCGGGCCCTGGGAGAGCATCTCAAGGGCTTGCTCGCCGCTGTCCGCCAGCAGGGTCTCGAAGCCCTTGCGGGAGAGGATCTTCGAGGTGGTCGTGCGAAAGCGCTCTTCGTCGTCGACCATGAGTATCTTGATTTTATCCATTCCTAGCCTCCTAAGGTTGTTCTCATCCCCTTCACTTCGCGCCCGTGGCCCCTTCGACCCGGGCAGCGGAGAGAATTTTCTGCTTATGTCGCGATATCTTCTCGAAAGCCTCCTCAACCTTTTCAAGAAGATCCTTCATGCTCGCGGGCTTGATGAGGAAATCGAGCGCACCGAGCTTGAGCCCCTGCACTGCGGACTCCATGGTGGCGTGGCCCGTGAGGATCACGACCTCCACCAGTGGGTGCTCCTTCTTGATGCACTGCAGGGTCTCCATGCCGTCCATTCCGGGCATCTTGATGTCGAGGAAGACCACGTGAATCTCCTGCTGGCGCAGGATGTCCAGGGCCTCTCGTCCCGAGGTGCAGACGACGACCTCGATGCCCATCTTCTCGAACAGCTTCTTCGTGGTGGCGAGCAGGCGCTCCTCATCATCCACCAGCATTATCTTCATCTGTTCCATGCAGCTCTCTCTGGCCTTGTGTCCGGGCGACCGGGGGCGTATCGCCCTGGGTCGGCACCTTGCAAACCCACCCGAACCGTGCCTTTTCACTGTGCCTCTAGCAACCCATGTGCCAAACTTAACATACTAATATAAAATGATATTTTCTAGCAATCACGCAACGCCAGGAAGTGATATTCAGGCAAGCCATCGAGCAAGGCACGTTGGCGAGATGCTCGCCTGGGGCATGGCGACATGGCTCCCGGGCACACGGCGGGAGGGCAGCGGGCACGACTGCACGGCGGGCGAATCCGCCGCAGGAATCTGCCGGAACAGGCCGATGCCGGTCCGTCGAATTGGGCCGCCGAATCGGGCGGCCGGAGGGGACCACGGCACGGGCCCTCAAAGCGGACCGTAACGATGGAGAAAAAGGAGAGGGGAAGGGGAACGGCGGCAACGCAAACAGAACAACACCCGGGACGCCCCCCCCCCCGCAACAGCAGGACCTGCAATCTCCCCCGAAGGAGAGAGATCGGCGGCCAGGAAGCCCAACCAGCAATCGGCCTCTTGGGGATTCGCAAGGAGGTTGGGGGCGACTTATGGGCTGGCTTGGGCTGCATTGAGCTACCCAAGAAGTTGCCCGATAGATCGCCCGGCGTCGAATCCAGCCAACCGAAAAAGGGACCGCACTCGGCCCAACCCGGAGAATCGCGCGGTAAAATTGCAGAAACCGGGCGACAAAACACACACAAGTCGACATACTGGCCAGCCGAAACGCGAAAATGCCGTACCCATCCCGCAACGGAAGCCGCCTCGGCATGCTTTGTGCTCGACGTCTTTTTTGTTACGGTACGGTTACGAAAGGAAGCCACCATGCGCGCGAGCGATATTCTCTACGACGCCCAGGACGAAAAGCTCCTGGACATCCTCCAGGCCATCCAGGACCGGGGAGCCGAGCACGCCGACTTCAAAACGCTGCTCACGCCCTACCTGCGGCCCCACGGCATCAAGGAACTGGCTGCCTCCTGGAGGCTGCGCACGGCATACGCCGTCATCCACCTGCTCGGCTCGCTCGAATCCGCCCAGGCGTCGGAGCGGCTGCTCGCCCTGGCCGCCCTGCGAGACGAGGTGCTCACCGCCTCCAGCGGACCCATGCGCAACAACCGCGCACGGGTGCTCATCCAGATCGCCAAGGAGCTCATCCGCGCGCGGGGCGACCGCCAGCGCCAGCTCCGCCTGGCACACGACTTCCGCGCCGCTGCCCTGGGCAAGAAGCGCTTCCTGCGCAAGCAGTTGCGCAAGTACCATCTGCTGGAGATGCCCGAGGCCTGGAACCAGGTCTCCTTTGACGACCGCGTGCACGACGCCAACAGCAAGGGCCGCAAGTCAGCCACGCACCTGATGATGGACGCCTGGATCAAGGGCATCCGCAACCTGCGGATCATCTATTATGATGCGGTGGAGCGGGCCGTGGTTCACGAGCTCTTCGCCTCGGCGCGGCTGCTCGGCGTGAACGTCCGCGTGGGCATCGAGTACAAGTCGCGGTTCCGGGGCCGCTTCGTGCGCATCATCCTCGACCCCGGGCTCATGCAGGACGACTCCGACGTGGAGGGATTTTTCGAGCGCGAGGCCGTGCAGCGCCTCCTGGCCCTCGGGCGCGAGGTGCAGGCCCTGCGCACGGAGCACGTCCGAGCCATGCTGCGCGCCTTCAACGAGCGCCACAGACTCTCCATCCGCCAGGAGCTGGGCGTGCTGCTCCCCGAGGTGCGGTTCGAGGACGTGCTGCGCACCGTGGGTACCGGGCAGCCCTCCCTCTGGCACCTGGGCAAGCACCTGCACGAGGTCGCCCTGCCCCATTTCCGCAAGCGCGTGGACGAGCTGGCCCAGGAATACCGCAAGGCGGACTACGACGGCATGGCCGCCATCGCCATGCAGGTGGAATCCCTCAACGCCTTCGACGCGGACACCATCGTGGCGCGCTACCTCGCGCCTTCCGTGAACCCGGATATCCCCAACCCGGACCAGCCCCTGCCCGAGGTGGAATCCCCCGAGCTGCTGCGCCTCTCCCCGGCGGAGCTCACGGCCCGCCTGCGCGAGGCCTGCCCTGCCGGGCGGCTGACGCTGTGCCTCGCGGACGTGCGCCTGGAGGACGCCCTGGAGATCCTCTACGACTGCCGGGGGCGCATCACCCGCCTGGAGATGTTCAACCTGCGGACCATCACCTTCGACCAGGTGCGCCGCCGCCAGCCCATCAGCGAACTGCAACAGGCCCTGAACAACCAGAACGCCGTGGCGCTCAAGCGCATGATCCGCGCCTGCCTGGACGCGCGCCTGGCCGAGCCGCAGCAACCCGGAAACGACGAACGCGTCCAGAAACTACGGCAGATCCTCAACGACTTCGAGCAGCTCCGGGAATTCTACAAGCACACGCGCCTGAAGACCAAGGTGGGCAGCGGCTCCACCGGGGGCTCCTCGCGCACGCCGGGCATGGGCCTGGCCGTGCTCGAAACCCTGCCGCCCAACGCCCGGCACGAGCTGCAACGCCGCCGCCGCGCATGCCTGCCGCTGGACGCCTCCCTGGTGCGCAGCGTGGAATTCACCCCGCCGGAAACCCCGCCCACCAGGCTCGGCGCACTGGTGGACAGGCTGGCCATGCTGCCCGGGCTGCGCTCCCTGCTCTGCCGCACGCGGACCATCTGGCGCATGACCGCCCTGCGCGTGCGCGAGGGGCGCTGCGGCAACGTGGTGCCCCTGGGCGGGGCCGTGCGCGAGGCGGACAACGCCCTGACCCTGCACCCCGAAACCGGAGGCCGCCAGCGCCGCTTCGCCCCCGAATATCTCAACAGCACCCTCAAGAACGCGCTCAAGGTGCTCATCGGGTTCATCCCCGCCTTCCTCACCTTCTACCTGACCAAGGACTGGTGGGTGCTGGCCTGGCTGGGCGCCCCGCTGTGGTTCTCCATCACCGGCATCCGCAACGTGATCCAGGCCGTGCTCGGCGGGGGCGGCCTCGGCCGCTCCACCCTGCTGCGCTGGAACGACTACGTCTACTGGGACCGCATAGCGGACTCCCTGCTCTACACGGGCTTCTCCGTGCCCCTGCTCGACTGGCTGTGCAAGTCCCTGCTCCTGGACCAGGGCTTCGGCATCAACACCGCCACCAACCCGACCCTGCTCTACGCGGTCATGGCGCTGTTCAACGGCACGTACATCTCCACGCACAACATCTTCCGGGGCCTGCCGCGAGAGGCCGCCTTCGCCAACTTCTTCCGCAGCATCCTCTCCATCCCCCTGGCCGTGGCCTTCAACGCTGCGGCGGGCGGGCTCATGGAGGCCGCCGGGGCCCAGGGAGTGGACCAGCAGCTCCAGCTCTGGGCCGCAGTCATCTCCAAGCTCGCCTCGGACTGCGTGGCCGGAATCATCGAGGGAATCGCCGACCGCAACGCCAACCTCGCCATGCGCCGCTGGGACTACGCCGAAAAGCTCAAGCAGGTCTTCGAGGTCTTCTCGACCCTGGAAATTCTGCATCCGGAACAGGATATGTGCGGCGAACTGGAAGCCCCGGAACGGTTCCTGGAACACCCCTCGCCCGAACGCGCGCGCATGGTCCCCATCCTCATGGTCAACGCGCTCGACCTGCTCTACCTGCGCCTCTACCAGCCGCGAGGCAAGGACGCCCTGCGCCGGGCCATGCTGGAGATGAACCGCGAGGAACGGCGCATCTTCCTGGCTTCGCAGCGCATCCTCGAAGCGGAGCGGGACATCTCGCGGCTGTTCGTGGACGGTCTCGTGGGCCGCGACTTCTCCCGCGCCCTCTCGTTCTACCTGCTGCGGCACGATGCCTACATGACCGAACTGGCCGCCCTGGCCGCCTCGCTGCCCGAAAAGGGCGCGAACACCGACGGCCTCTTGCGATGCCTGTAACGATGCCTGTTGCGATGCCTGTTGCGATGCCTGTTGCGATGCCTGTTGCGATGCCTGAAGCGGGGTGTCTGGAGCCCCCCCCTGCCCGGCCGCATTGCGCAACAGGGAAGATCGCGCAAGATGCAGAGGCTTCGCGCAACGTCGCGCTGACGAGACGGCGGCGATATGCCGCGTGCGAATGATTATTTTCCACGGGCTGTGCGTCGGCATCGCGGCCGGGCTCCGCGCAACGTCGTGCTGACGAGACGGCATGCGTATGCCTCCGGCGGGCAAAGGGGCTCCCCCCTTTGCAATCCCATTCCCAGAAATGCGCCAGGCGTGAGCCCGAGGCCAGCGACCCGCCCCCCGTCGACGCAGGCGGGCGAGATGCCGCGTGCGAATGATTATTTTCCACGGGCTGTGCGTCGGCATCGCGGCCGGGCTCCGCGCAACGTCGTGCAGACGAGACGGCATGCGTATGCCTCCGGCGGGCAAAGGGGCACGCCCCGTTGGCAACCCATTCCCACGAGCGAGCCAAGCGTGCGCCCGCCGACGCAGGCGGGCGAGATGCGGGCGGCGGGGGCGAAGTGGACTCTGTGGTCCATGAGGCCGCCGCAGTCCGCAAGCAAAGCCGCC
>JBFWJM010000209.1:0-6025 GCA_050253205.1 Desulfovibrionaceae bacterium | reverse complement strand
GGGCGGCGGAGGCGGCTCTGGCCTGGAGGCCATCTACCTCGACATCGTGGCCAAAAGCGTGAAGCAGAACTGGTCGTACCCGGCCTACGGGGCGCAGGACGACCTGCTCGCCTCCGTGGAGCTGACCATCGCCGCCGACGGGACCATCCAGTCCTACCGCCTGACGCGCTCTTCCGGGCGCGAGGCCTACGACGACTCCGTGCTGCGGGCCGTGGCCTCCACGGCCAAGGTGCCGCCGCCCACGCGCGACGACCTCCGCGTGATCGTCATCAATTTCAACCCCAGGGAACCATGACGCCATGAACGTCCGTATCGCCGTCCTCCTTGCGCTGCTGCTGACGCTTGCCGCCGTTCCGGCCAGCGCGCAGGTGACCATCGACATCTTCGGCCCGGGGCAGTCCGCCATGCGCATGGTGCTGCTGCCGCCGCGAAACCTCCAGGGAGAGGCCGAGCCCCGCATGGCCCAGGCCTTCCTGGAGCACGTCCGCCAGAATCTCTCCTACCTCCCGTTCATCGAGGAGGTGCGCGTGGAGAGCATCGTGGGGGGCGACCCCTCCACGGGGGTGCGCATCTCGGAGATCGACCTCAGGCCGTTGGGCCTGGCCAAGGTGGACCTCGTGGCCACCATGGGCTGGGAGGGGCGCTCCGTGCAGGCCCGCGTGTACGAGACGCTCCAGGGCCGCCGCCTGGTGGGCAAGGCGTACCACTCCCTGGACGACGGCTCCGTGGGCCCTGCGGCGGACGCCTTCTGCTCCGCGTTCATGCAGGCGCTCACGGGCAGGAGCGGCTTCTTCAATTCCGACCTCGCCTTCGTGAAGAAGAACAAGGACGGCAGCGAGGTATTCACCGTGAGCCCGCAGGGCCGCGAGGTGGTCCAGGCGACGCGCCTGGGCGGGTTCAACCTGAGCCCCGAGTGGTCCAAGGACGGCAGGAAGATCATCTTCACCCACGTTGGCGAGCGCCAGCACAGCCTCGGCATCCTCGACCGCGCCTCGGGCGAGGCCCGGCTCAAGTCGTTCCCTGGGTTCACGGTCATCTCCCCGGCGTACCTGCCTGACGGCAGCGTGGCCGCCACCCTGGCCTACAAGGGCCAGCCGGACATCTGGCACCTCTCGCCGGATTTCAAGGTCCAGGAGCCCCTGGCCGAGAGCCGATCCATCGACGTCTCGCCGAGCTTCGACCGGAGCGGCGCGCGCATGGCCTTCGCCTCGGGCCGCCGGGGCAATCCGCACATCTTCGTCAAGGAGATGGCCACCGGGGAGGTCCGCCGCGTGACCACCGAGGGCAAGTACAACACCAGCCCCTGCCTCTCGCCCGACGGCCGCTACGTGGTCTTCTCCCGCCAGTTGCCTGGCGGGCACAAGCTCTTCGTGCACGACCTGGCCACGGGCCAGGAACGGCAGATCACCTTTGGCCCGGGGTCGGACGAGGAGCCCGCCTTCGGCCCGGACGGATATTTTGTGGCGTATGCTTCCAACCGCTCTGGAACGTACCAAATCTATATGACCACGAGGCACGGGGATACGCCCCGCCACGTGCCCACCGGAGCGGGTGAGGCCATGGCACCGGCGTGGGATACTTCACGAATGCAATAATCCGGTGATGACCGGGACGGTTTTTTGTGGCATAGGAAGTGGAAATAGGGACAATCAGGACGCCGGAGACAGAGTCGCTCCGACGTTGGGACGCCCTCTGGGCGCAAGCAAGGAGCCGATATGCATAACAAATCCATTCTGATGGTGATCGCCGTCATGTGCCTCTCCCTGGCGTTGGCCTCCTGCGCCAAAAAACGCACCGAGCCGCTGCCCCCCGGGGCCACCAAGGTCGAGGTGAAGGAAGACCCCGTGGACTGGGGCCAGACCGAGACCCGCCCCTCCGGCCCCAGCGAGAGCGAGCTCCAGTCCCAGCAGATGGCCCAGGCCGTCCGCGAGATGGGCAACGTGATCTATTTCGAGTTCGACTCCTCGGCCCTCACGGAGCACAGCCGCGCGGTGCTCTCCTCCAAGGCCGACATCCTCAAGCGCTACTCCGGGCTGACCCTCGTCATCGAGGGCCACTGCGATGAGCGCGGCACCACCGAGTACAACCTCGCCCTGGGCGAGCGCCGCGCCCGTGTGGCCTACGACTACCTCGTCATCCTCGGCGTCTCCCCGGACAGGCTCTCCATCGTCAGCTTCGGCGAGGAGCGCCCGGCCGACGCGGGCCACACCGAGGAGGCCTGGTCCAAGAACCGGCGCGACGAATTCCGCATTTTCGAGTAGCCCTACCAGGGCAAACACAACACAGGGCCGCTCCCATCGGGGGGGCGGCCTTTTCCTTTGCCATCAGGGCCAGGCAGGGCGGCATGGGGAAGCCGCGATGCAGCGGGCCGTTCAGGCGCTGTCGCGGGTGGGTATACAGATGGGGGCCGGGCACCGGGGCCGGGCGTAGGGCGCGCGCGTGGGATTTTGGGCGCGTTTCCAGCGGGCCTTTCGGTATGGCGGGGCTTTCGGTATGGCGGACCCTTTGCAATTGCGGGCCGTTCGGAACTGCGGGCCCTCGCGGCGGCGGTTTAGGCCAGCAGCCAGACGCAGAGCATGGCGTAGAGCCCGGCCGCGCCGTCGTCGAGCATCACGCCCAGGCCGCCGGGGACGCTCCTGTCGAGCTGGCAGGCGGGCCAGGGCTTGAGCACGTCGAAAACGCGGAAGGCGAAGAACGCGACGCCCATGAGCCACCAGGGGGAGGCCGTGGTCAGCGGCAGCAGGGCGATCCACTGGCCCCAGAGCTCGTCGATGACCACACAGCCCGGGTCCTTGGAGGCGTACTTGCGCTCCGCGCTGGAGCAGGCCGCCACGCCCACGGCCAGCACCGCCGCCAGGGCCAGGACCCGGCCCAGGGGCGGCAGCGGCAGGAAGAGCAGCGGCGCCATCAGGGTGGCCGCGAAGGAGCCCCAGGTGCCGGGCATCTTCGGCAGGGGGCCGAGCTTGCCGATGTGGCCCACGGGGCCGAGGGTGGCCAGGGCGCTGAGCAGGGGGTCGGCTTGTCCCCGGTCCCGGGGAGGGGTCGTTTCAGGCATGGACGCAAGCTACATGGATGGGGAGCGGGTGTAAAGCGGCGGCGGGGGCCCGGGCGCGGGCTACAGCGCCCGGTACACGAGGTTCGCGCCCAGGACCACGAGCAGCGAGAGCACCAGGCGGCGGAACACCGCCTCGGAAAACCGCTCGCGCAGGCGTGAGCCCAGGCGCACCCCGAGCCAGACCAGCGGCAGCCCTGCAAGCGAAACCCAGAGCACCGGCCAGGTGACGAGCCCCATGCGCCCCAGCCCCACGACCATGAGCGCCGTGGCGATGGTGAAGGAGAGGTTGATGGCCGCCACGAAGAGGTCCTTGCCGATGCCCAGGGAGAGCAGGTAGGGCAGGGCGGGCATGATCTGCGAGCCGGTGAGGCCATTGACCAGCCCTGTGAGGAAGCCCGTCGGCAGGGAGAGCGGCCCCCGCGTGCGGTCCGGTATGCGGAACTCCGGGTTCAGCAGTGCCCACCCGCCATACACGGCCATGACCGCGCCGAGCACCCCGCGCGGCACGGCGGGCGAGGTGCTGCCCAGCAGCCAGAGCCCCACGGGCACCCCGCAGCACATGCACAGGTACATGGACCAGAAACGGCGAAACGCCTCGCGCACCTTGCGCGTGCGGACCATGACCAGCACATTGGAGGCCACGGAAGGCAGGAGCACCAGGGGGATGGCCAGATGCACGTCGAGGAAGCAGGCCAGCACCCCGAGGCAACTGGTGGCGAACCCCAGGCCGGACGTGCCTTTGAGAAAGGCGGAGAGGAAAAAGCAGCCCAGGACCAGGGCCGAGTTCGCGGCGTCCATCCCTAAGCCGCCAGGGGGGCCGGAGCGGGCTTCATTTTCAGCGCGCCGTGGGGTAGTGGAAGGGCCTGTCGCAAGGAGCGTTCCTCATGAAAATCGTCGTGCTCGGCGTGCTGGCCGCGCTGTTCTTCAGCTCCACCTTCGTGCTCAACCGGGCCATGAGCCTCGGGGGCGGGCATTGGGTCTGGGCGGCGAGCCTGCGCTACGCCTGGATGCTGGCCTTCCTCTGCGGCGGGCTCGGCATGCTGCGGCCCCGGCTCCTGCAAGCGGCGCTGCGGCTCTTCGCCGCGCACTGGGCGTTCTGGACCGTGGCCGGGAGCATCGGCTTCGGCGTATTTTACGCGCTCATCACCTTCAGCGCAAGCTACGCCCCGGGCTGGGTGGTGGCCACCACCTGGCAGAGCACCATCCTGGCCTCGCCCCTGGTGCTGCTCTGCTTCGGGCGCAGGGTGCCCGCGCGGGCCCTGCTGCTGACGCTGGTCGTCTTCGCCGGCGTGGTGCTGGTGAATGCCGAACAGGCCGAGACGCTCCCCTGGAGCGAGCTTTTGCTGGGCGCGCTGCCCGTGTTCGCGGCGGCCTTCGCCTACCCCCTGGGCAACCAGCTCGTTTGGGAGACGGGGCAGGGCCGGGGGCGGCTGGTGCCGAGGATCGACGACCCGGCCATGGCGGACCCGTTCTGCCGGGTGCTGCTGCTGACGCTGGGCTCGGTGCCGCTGTGGATCGGCCTGGTGCTCGCCTGCGCGCCGCCGCCTCCCACGCCCGGGCAGCTCGCCAGCACGGCCGTGGTGGCCCTGTGCTCGGGCATAGCCGCCACGAGCCTGTTCCTCTCCGCCCGGCACGCGGCAAGGACGCCCGCGCAGCTCGCCGCGGTGGACAGCACCCAGTCCATGGAGGTGGTTTTCGCCCTGGGGGGCGAGATGCTGCTGCTGGGCGGGGCCGCGCCCGGGCTCTTCGGCTGGCTCGGCCTGGGGCTGACCGTGGCCGGGCTCGTGCTCTATGTCCGGGCGCAGAGCAGCGGCGCCCGGAGCGCGGGCTGAATCCGCCCCCTCAACCCCTCGTCCCTTCCTGTTCCGGCCCAGGTGCGGTTTCCAGGCGGTTTCGCCCGCTCGACTTGGCCCGGTAGAGTCCGTCGTCGGCGGCCTTGACCATGTCCGTGGGATTCTGGAAGTCGGGGGAGAACTCCACGAGGCCGCCGCTGATGGTGACCACGCCGTGGCCGCCGTCCTGGTGGGGGATGCCCAGGGCACGCACGGCGTCGAGGATGCGTTCGCCGATGGCCGCAGCCACGTTGCCGTCCGCGTGGTTAAACAGCACGGCCAGTTCCTCGCCGCCGTAGCGGTAGACCCTGTCGCCCTCGCGGATGTTGGCGTCGATGACCCCGGCGATGCGGCGGAGCACCTCGTCGCCCTCCGTGTGGCCGTAGAGGTCGTTGTAGGCCTTGAAGAGGTCCACGTCGCACAGGAGCAGCGAGAAGGTTTCCACCCCCTGCTTCGCCTGCTCGAAGACCCCGGCGAGGTCCCTGTCAAAGGAGCGGCGGTTGTGGATGCCGGTGAGGCCGTCCAGCAGGCTGAGGGCCCGGAGCTTGGCGTTGGCGTCTTCGAGTTCCCTGGTCCGGTTCTCCACGATCTGCTGGAGGTTGGTGTTCACGCTGAAGACCACGCGGGCCATATTCAGGAACGCGGCGGCCAGTTGGCCGATCTCGTTCTTTTGATCCAGCGGCAGCTTGTCCGGGGATTGCGAAACCTCGTTGTACCGTCCGTCCGTGACCAGGGCGATGGCCTCCTGGAGCCGCCCCAGCGGCGAGCGGACCTGCCTGGCGATGACGTAGCTGACCACGATGTAATACAGCACGAACAGGGAGAACCCGAGCACGAGCACGATGCGCGCGGCATGGTGCGCCTCGCGGGAGATCAGCTCCTCCGGGTAGACCAGCACCAGCCACCAGTCCGGCCCGGGGAGAAAGGCGGCCAGGAGGGAGTTGCCGCCGTCCGGGTCGTCGATGACGGTCACCTCCGCATCGGGTTCCGCTCCGGCGGTTATATCACGGTACATGCGCACGATATCGGGGTTGTCGATCTTCTCCAGGGAGAGCTGGCCCTGCCATTTCTGCTCGTCCTTGAGGTCTCCCGGGTGGGCGATGAGCGTGCCGTCCCTGGCGATGAGGAAGTTGTACGC
>JBFWJM010000208.1:0-6061 GCA_050253205.1 Desulfovibrionaceae bacterium | reverse complement strand
CTCCTCTTTTCACACGGCACAAACCCTAACACCTCAACAACCATGGAAATGCGTTCCACGCAGAAGCAACACGCCACTTCTACACCTCGAAAAACCTCACTTTTATCATGTTCTTTTCTTTTTTTGCGGCCGCTGAAACTTTTTTCTACAAATAATCATCTTTCTCCCAGATAAACTTATTGACGTGATGCGCCGATACTGTAGTACAATGCATCAAAACGCATGAAGGTCGCCAGCTGCCAGCGCATTACTGCTCATGCGCAACAGCAAGGACAGCTAACGAGGAGGATCATTACCATGAAGTTCCGTATGTTGAAGTATCTTTTGTTGGCATGTGCCCTGGTCGTGACCGTGGGCGCCGCCGCTCCGGCGCAGGCCCTCACGCTCGGCTTCGAGGCCGGGCTCAACGATGACGGCACCTTTGCCATCATCAACACCTCAACCCGCAAGAACACCACCATCACCTCGGTTACCATCGACTTCGCCAAGAACACCACCTTCTTCAACACCGACTCGTCCTCTCCCGGCGGCTCCACCTGGGAGGCGTTCAACACCCTGGGCACCGCCGCCGCCACCTCGCCGGACAGCGCCGCCACCGACGGCTCCCAAACCGCCACGTTCTCGTTCTCCGGCCTGGGTTCCACGGTCTACAGCTCCTCGCTCTACGGCTTCGTCCGCTTCGACCTGGACTCCACCGCCCTGGGCGACAGCGGCCAGGTTTACGGCGGGGGCGACACGTTCATCACCGTGACCTTCTCCAACGGCGACTCCATCACCGCGCGCTTCTACACCGACAGCACCCACATCGAGGAGGATTTCACCTACTCCGCCATGGGTGTCATCTCCACCACGCCCATCCCGCCCTCCGCGCTGCTCCTGGCGCCCGGGCTGCTGGGCCTGGTCGGCCTGCGCCGCCTGCGCGGCTAGCAACGCCCCAACGGGCACGAGAACACCGCACCCCGAAACACGGGTGCGGTGATTCGTCGTGTCCGGCACTATTTGTTGCATACGCAACCATTGACAAGGCAACTATCCGCGCCTAGGGTGCCTCCATGCCGACGCGCCAGAGCCTCCCCCCCTCGGGCCAGCACTCCGAAAACGAGGATGTGGCCCACTCCGTTGGCGGACGCATATCGGTCATCGCCCGCTCCAGGCGGCTGCTGCTCATCGGCCGCAACGAGTCGAGGCACGTTCCCGGCAAGGCGGGGCTGATCCTCTGCACCCTGCTCCACGAGGACGGCTGCGGCCAGGACGAACTGGCCACCCGCCTGTTCCTGGACAAGGCCACCGTGGCCCGCGGGCTGCTCGGCCTGGAGCGCCAGGGATACGTCGTGCGCAAGGGCGACCAGGGCGACCGCCGGCGCAAGCTCGTCTTCGTGACGGCCAAGGCCAGGGCCACGGCCCAGGCCCTGGAGCAGATCGCCCTGAACCTCGACCGGGAGCTGCTGCGCGGCCTTTCCCCGCAGGAGGCGGACCAGCTCGCCGCCCTGCTCGAACGCATCGAAGCCAACGCCCGGCTGCTGGCCGGGCGCAACGACTAACCCTCCACCATCAATGGTCCCCCGAATGCGCATTCTGCTGCTGCTGTCTTTGCTCATCGGCTTCCCCGCCCTGGCAACGGACATGTACCTCCCGGCCCTGCCCACCCTCCAGAAGCTGTGGGGCGTGCCCATGGACGTGGCCAACCTCACGCTGGGCGTGTTCCTCGTGGCCAACAGCACCATGGTGCTGGTCTACGGCCCGCTCTCCGACCGCCTGGGCAGAAAGCCCGTGCTCTTCGGCGGGCTCATCATCTTCTTCCTGGGCACCCTGAGCTGCTCCATGGCCGGAAGCATGACCCAGCTCATCCTCTCCCGCGCGCTCCAGGGGCTCGGCGCGGCCAGCGCCACCACCCTCTCCTTCGCCATCACCCGCGACCTCTACACGGGCATCGAGCGCCAGCGCGTGCTGGGCTACATGGGCGTTATCTTCGCCCTGTGCCCCATGCTCGCGCCCACGGTGGGCGGCTGGATGCTCGCCTTCGCCTCCTGGAGGTTCATCTTCGCGGTGCAGATGGTCCTGTGCGGCGTGGCCATCATCGGCGTGCTGCGCCTCACCGAGCCGCTCAAGACCACCACCACGGGCGGGCCGCTGGCCGTGGCCAAGCGCTACAAGGTCGTGCTGAAGAACGGCCACTACATTTCCCTCACGGCCATCTTCACCCTGATGCTGGTGCCGCTGTTCACGTACATCGGCTGCGCGGCGGAGATCTACATCAACGGATTCGACATCACGGCGCAAATGTTCGGCCTGCACTTCGGGGCCATTTCCAGCGGCATCATGCTCGGGTCCATGTTCTCGGCGCGCGCCGCAGGCAGGATGCGCAACGGCGTCATGCTGGCCATCTCCCTCGCAGGCCCGCTGTGCAGCAGCCTGTTCCTGCTGCTGGTGGGCCCCTCCGCGCCCTACCAGTTCACCATGACCATGTTCGTGTGCACGTTCTGCCTGGGCCTGAACCGGCCCATCTCCACCAACCTGATCCTCGACGCGGTGGACTCGGACGTGGGCGCGGCGTCTTCGCTCATGAACTTCTCCTACTCCACGTCCGGCGCGCTGTTCATGACGCTCATCGCCCAGGACTGGGGGTCCAAGACCACCATGCTCGGGGGCGTGATGCTCTGCGGCAGCCTGCTCCCGGCCCTGGCGCTCCTCTGGCGCGTGCGGCGCTACGGCTCCATCGGCCGCCCGCGTCCGGTCGCTGAGGCAGAGTCGGAGGCCCATGCGGAGGCCGGGGCCGCGTAGCACGCCTCGACTTTTCCCGCCGCCTGCGGCATGGCTCGGGCTGCGGCCATCCAGGAAAAGGAGCGTTCCCATGACCGACATCCGCTGGCACCAGCGGCTCGACAATTTCGACCGCGCCCTCTCGCTGCTGCACGAAGCCCTGACCGCGAAAACGCTCGACGGCTATTCCGCCCTGGAACGAGAAGGCATCATCCAGCGCTTCAAGTTCACCTTCAAGCTCGCCTGGAAGACCATGAAGGACTATCTGGAAAACGAGGGGGCAATGGTCGAGCCCGCCACCCCGCGCAACGTCATCAAACAGGCTTTCGCCGCGAGAATCGTTCCCGATGGGCAGCTCTGGATCGACATGATGCTGCACCGGAACCTGCTCTCGCACAGCTACGACGAAAAACGGTTTCTTGAAGTGCTGAAAGCGGCCAGGGAACGGTACCTGAACGCCCTGGTGGGATTGCGGGACTGGCTCCTGGCCAGGAAGGCGGAAGGATGAGCAACGGGGCCGGGCTTCCCCCGGGCGAACTGGCCCTTCTGCGCGAGGTGTTCGCCAGGCATCCGCGCGTGGACAAGGTCGTGCTCTTCGGCTCCAGGGCCAAGGGAACAGCGCGCCCCTCCTCGGATGTGGACCTCGCGGTCACGGGGTCGGCAACCACCCCCCTCGCCATGGACCTGGAAGCCCTTGCCCTGGACCTGGACGAGCTTCCCCTGCCGTATCGGTTCGACCTCGTCTCCCTGGATGGGATACGGCGCCAGCCCCTGGCGGAACACATTGGCAGGGTGGGCGTGGTGCTCTATGAGCGCGGCCCGGAGGCCGTCCCCGAACGCACCTGAGCTGAAATCCCCCCTACCCAGCCCGCTCCGAAAGCTCGGCGTGGCGCGCCTCGGCCGCCTCCCAGCGGGCAAAGGCCGCCTCCAGCTCGCCCTCGGCGTCTGCGATGCGCGCGGCCAGCCCGGCCACGGCCTCGCGCGGGCCCGTGTGCAGGGCCGGGTCGCTCATCTTGGCGTTCAGCTCCTCCAGCTCCGCCTCCAGCGCCTCGATGCGCAGGGGCAGGCCCTCGCGCTCGGCCTCCAGCTCCAGCAGCTCCCGCTGCTCGCCGAAGGTCAGCTTGCGCGGCCTGGCCGCCTCCGGCCTGGCCGCGTCCTTTGAGGCATCCCTGGGGGCGTCATTTGGGGGGTCCGCAGTGCCGGGGCAGGCGCGGGCCTGCCGCGCCGCCTGCGGCATCGCTTGCGGCTCCGCGGGCTCCGGCCGCTGGCGCAGCCAGTCGTCGTATCCGCCCACATATTCGCGCACCTCTCCGCCCTCGAAGGCCAGGGTGGAGGTGACCACGCTGTTCAGGAACGCGCGGTCATGGCTGACGATGAGCACCGTGCCCGGATACTCCAGCAACCTGTCCTCCAAAAGCTCCAGGGTCTCGGCGTCCAGGTCGTTGGTGGGTTCGTCCATGACGAGCAGGTTGGACGGCCGGGTGAACAGCCGGGCCAGGAGCAGGCGATTGCGCTCCCCGCCCGAGAGCAGCCGCACGCGGCTGTTGGCCCGGTCCGCGTCAAAGAGAAAATCCTTGAGGTAGCCCATGACGTGTCGGTCGCGGCCGTCCACGGTGACGGTGTCGTTGCCCCCGGCCACGGCGCGGCGCACGGTGTCCTCGGGGTTCAGCTCCTCGCGGTGCTGGTCGAAGTAGGCCACCTCCAGGTTCGTGCCCAGGCGCACGCGCCCGGCCGTGGGCGCGAGCCTTCCCAGCAGCACCTTCATGAGCGTGGTTTTGCCCGAGCCGTTAGGGCCGATGAGCCCGACCCGGTCTCCCCGCAGGATGGTGGTGGAAAAATCCGCGAACACCGGCCTTGCGCCCGTGCCTCCCGCCTCTTCGGCCCAGGCAAAGGAAACGCCCTCGGCCTCGCACACCAGCTTGCCCGAGGGCGCGGCGGACTGCATGGTGATCTTCGCGCTGCCCAGCCGCTCGCGCCGCTGCCCGCGCTCGGTGCGCAGCTGCTTGAGCGCGCGCACGCGGCCCTCGTTGCGGGTGCGCCGGGCCTGGATGCCCTGGCGAATCCAGACCTCCTCCCGCGCGAGCTTCTTGTCGAACTCCGCCCGCCGCTTCTCCTCCGCCGCGAGCTGGTCCTCCTTGCGCTTCAGGAAGGTGTCGTAATCGCAGGACCAGTCCGCGAGGTTGCCCCTGTCCAGTTCGATGATGCGCGTGGCCACGCGCCGCAGGAACATGCGATCGTGGGTGATGAAGACCAGGGTCTTCACCTGGCGCAGGAGGAAATCCTCCAGCCAGGCGATGGAATCGATGTCCAGGTGGTTGGTGGGCTCATCGAGCAGCAGGACGTCGGGCGCGCCGGAGAGCGCCCGGGCCAGCAGCGCGCGCCGCTTGAGCCCGCCCGAGAGCGTCTCGAACCGGGCCTCGGGGTCCAGCCCCAGGCGCGAGAGCGCCGCCTCCACCGTGCCCAAGCCCTCCCAGGCGCCCAGGCGCTCCAGGTCCGCGCCGATCTCCGCCGCGAGGTCCGCGTCCCCGGCTGCGCAGGCCTCGTGGTGGGCGAGCATGGCCCGCCCGGCCTCGCCCAGCCCGGCCACCGCCACCTCGAAGATGGTCCCGGCCAGCGCCTCTGGCACCTTCTGGGAGAGCCTGGCCACGCGCACGGACTGCGCGCGGACCACCGCGCCCGCGTCCGGCACGAGGTCGCCGGACAAGAGCCGCAGCAGCGTGGACTTGCCCTCGCCGTTGCGCCCCACGATGCACACGCGCTGCCCGGGCTCGATCTGGAAGGACACGCCGTCCAGCAGCTTGGGCCCACCGAAGCTCATGTGCAGGTCGGATACGGAGATGAGCGCCATGGCGCTGTCCTATGACGGCCGGGGCACGGGGTCAAGAAGGGAACGCTTGACTTTGTCGAGAATGAAATTCAATATCAATAAAAGTCATCCAATCCAGCTCCGACCCCTTTGGCTCGGCGCTGGCGCCACCACCAAGGAGCCCCACCATGGCCTTGCAACACAGCCCACGGATCACGGACACCATCTCCGACACCCTGTTCATCCCGCTGTATATGCGCCACCTGGAGACGCAGCGGAAAAACGGCATCATCCACGACCCGCTCGCTTGCGAGCTGGTCCAATCCATTGACTACGACTTCCAGAAATTCAAGAAATCGAGAAAAAGCCAAGGGGCTGTCCTAGCTAAGCTCACCGCTTAGGCTTAGGATGGCATCATGTACGAGAGGAAAAGTCGGCTCAGTCCACAGAAGCGGGCCAGGCTCATTGAGCACTTCATCGCTGGCACAACGGCAC
>JBFWJM010000207.1:0-6116 GCA_050253205.1 Desulfovibrionaceae bacterium | reverse complement strand
TGTGGGCCCAGTTTGCTACTTTGTTCGGAGCCACCTCGGGAGCGGTTTTCACCAACGAGATCGATGGCGGCGGCGGCAACGAAACCATCTGGGGCGGCTACGGCGACGACACGCTGTACGGTGGCGACGGCAACGACTCCATGGACGGCGGCTGGGGTGACGGAGAAAAGAATGACGGCGACGACTACATGGACGGCGGCGCCGGAAATGACACCATGTGGGGCGGCATGGGCGACGATGAGATGCACGGCGGCACGGGCAATGACATGGTAAGCGGCAACGAAGGGGATGACACGATCCACGGCGACGATGGAAACGACTCTTTGAGAGGCGGCGAGGGAGACGACATGCTGCACGGGGACGAAGGCAACGACACCCTGCACGGCGGAACAGGGAACGACACCCTGGAAGGCGGCGCGGGCAGTGATGTTTTCGTGTTCGGCACCAATGACGGCACGGACACCATCACCGACTTCGAACCCGGCACTGACAAGTTCCGTTTCGAGGGTGTCAACTCCATCGACGACATCAGCGTGGTGGCAGGGGGAGGCAAGACCTTCATCACGTATGGCGAAACCACCATCATCGTCGAGGGCGTGGAAATGAGCGCCAAGCAAGTCTGGGGCAGCCAGGGCTGATCCGGCCCGTGGGCTGCTCGTGGCATGGTCCTCATCAGCCCCCTTCGGCCCCGGCCAATTGCCCGGCATGCGATCGGCTGCCCAAGGGCTTTGCATGGCGAAGCTTGCCCTTCACGTTCACGGGCTGGCCGTGCATGTGCGCCGAGGGCGTTCGCGAAGGCATGCGATGAGGGCGTGCGGGGGCCAGCATCCGTGCTGAAGATCCCATCGGCCAGCTTCGCATGATGGCCAGCTTCGCATGATGGCCCGCCCCGCAGCCGATGCCGTGGGTTCCATAACCACGGCACGATCCAGCGGACCACACGAGCGCCAGCCCGCGCAGGGGACCCGGCCGGGTTCAAGCCGGAGGTGCGTTCGGCGCCGACGTGGTGCCGCCTGCGGTGGAGCGCCCCGCCATTCCTCCCGTGCCAAAATGCGCCTGAATGTGGTCCACGAACAGGCGGACCCTGTGCGGGAGCTGGCCCGCGCCCGTCACCAGGTACACGTCGTGCACGAAGCCGCCGCTCCAATCCGGAAGAACGCGCACCAGCCGCCCCGCCTTCTCGTCCGGCTCGGCCTTTTCCTTGCGGAGCAGTGCCACGCCGAGCCCGGCCAGGGCGAATTCACGGCACATTTCCACGGAGCCGAAGCTGTACTGCGGCTTCACGTCCACGGTCACCTGCCGCTTGCCGTCATTCATGGGCCATTTGCTCCCGAAGCGTTGCAGGATGATACAGGGAAGCCTGTGCAGGTCCTTTGGCTCCACGGGCACGGGATGGCGCTTTAGCAGTTCCGGCGAGGCGTACAGGAACGGCTCGATGGTCAACAGCTTGCGGGCGACCAGCGGCTGGGCGATGTCGGGGCCGATGAGAAAGGCCACGTCGTACGGGTCCGTACGCATGTCCACCGGACGCTCCACAAAGGCCAGGTCCATCTGGATGTCCGGCCACGTCGCGGCAAAATCCATCAGCACGGTCTGGAAGGGCTTGTCGTCGTACAAATCGAGAAACATGCAGATGCGTATCAGACCGGACGGCTTCTGCATGTTCATGACCACCGAGTCGTAGGCGCTCTGCACCTCGTCCAGGACATATCCGCAGCGGTCCAGCAGGTACGTGCCGTTGTCGGTGAGTTCTACATTGCGGGTATCGCGGTAGAAGAGGAGCACGCCCATCCGTTCTTCCAGATGCTTGATGCGCCTGGAAACGGTCGACACGCCGATGCCAAGTCTTTCCGCAGCCTTGGTGAAGCTCTTTTGCCTCGCCACCTCCACCAGGAGCGGCACGTCTTGCAAAAATTCCACATTCATTATGCCTACCAATGAAAAAGAGTTTTCTATCAAGCCATATTTATTTTACTACTGGGCATGATATGAAAAGACTCACTGAAAGGCAACAAGCCCGCCCCGCCAGCGGGCGGACGACCCCTCAAAGGAGCAATCATGACGATGCAATCCGTGATCGACGGCACCGCCACCTTCCTGGAATATCTCGGCCTGGGTGAAGAGCCGTTCGGAGTCCACTACTCCGACACCCTCCCGGAGAAGGCATACGGCCCGAAAAAGGGAGTGCCCATCTCCCGCGAATTGGAAGACAACCATGAGCTGGACATGCGGGAGGTCATGCAGTGCTTCTCCTGCGTCATGGGCAACGTCTGGCTGGCCAGGAAGAAGAAGGCGGCGGCCTTCATCTCCTCGGAAGAATACGGCTGCCCGGGCGGCGTGTACTACTGTTCCATGATGAAGCCCCACCTGCGCTTCATCGAGCATTACGTCTCCACCGGCTACGAGGGCACCCCCATGCAGGGCGAGCGCTACATGCCCAACCCCGACGCCATGCGCGAGTTCATGCTCCGGGTGAACCCCCGCGAGGCCACAGGCAAGTACTGCATATTCAAGCCCTTGTCGCATTTCACCGACGACGTGAAGCCCGAGTTCGTCATCTTCTTCGCCCGGCCCGAGGTGCTCTCCGGCCTGTTCACCCATGCCGTGTTCACCACGGGCGACATGGAGTGCGTGGTCTCGCCTTTTGGCGCGGGCTGCACCAACATGATCAGCTGGCCCCTCTACTACAAGGGAAAGGGGCTGGAGAAGGCCGTCATCGGCGGCTTCGACCCCTCGGCCAGGAAGTTCATGAAGACCGACGAGCTGACCTTCACCGTCTCCCTGGACCTCTACGAAAAGATGCTCGCCGCCCTGCCCGAGTCCATGTTCACCCACGAAACCGACTGGAAGAGCGTGCGCAAGAAGGTGGAACGCAGCGCCAAGGCCTGGGATTGATATTCCGTTGGTGCGCCGCCTGCGGGCGCACCTCGAAGCCGAACCGCCATCCCCCTGGAACCCCGCGCACCGACGCGGGCTTCCATTTTGGGCAGAGATGGTTGCCGGGTACCTGTGGCTGCGAATCTTGGGGCGGCGCTCAAGGCAGCCGCAAAAGGGTTCAGCTCGCCCAGATGGGCGTATACTCCTGGCGGCCCTCGTCCCGGTACTGGTCCTTGATCTCCAGGATTTCCGGCAGCAGCCGCACGAAGAGCTCGTGCAGCCGGGGCTCGAACTTCACGCCGCGCAGTTCGTGCATGATCTCCAGGGCCTGCTCCACGGGCAGGGCCATGCGGTAGACCCGGTCGTGGGCCAGGGCGTCGAACACGTCGCACACGGCCACCACGCGCGCGGCCAGGGGAATGGCCTCTCCCGCCAGGTTGTTGGGATACCCGCTGCCGTCCCAGTTCTCGTGGTGGCCCATGGCGATGTCGTAGGCCATGCGCAACACGTCCGCCTTGGAGTCGGCCAGTATCTTGCCGCCGATGAGCGTGTGCGATTTCATGATGGTGAATTCCGCTTCGTTCAGGCGGCCGGGTTTGAGCAGGATACCGTCCGGAATGCCGATCTTGCCCACGTCGTGCATGCTGGCGGCGAGTTGCATCTTGTGGACCATCATGCTGCTCCAGCCCAGGTGCCTGGCCATGAGCGCGGAATACAGGCTCATGCGCCGGATGTGCGTGCCCGTCTCCTCGTCGCGGTAGTCCGCCGCGCCGATGAGCCTGTGGACGATCTCCTCCTCGCGCTGCTGGAGGGTCTGGGTGCGCTTGTCCACCTCGCTCTCCAGGTAGCGTTGCAGCAGCAGGTTGTTGCGCGCCTGCTGGAGCAGTTCCTGGCGGTCGGCGCCCATGCGCGCCAGGTGGAAAACCACCAGGCAATCGGTGTCTTCGATGGTCAGGGCCGCAGCCTGGAGGGCATGCTCCTCGCCCCCGGGGTCCGTCTCTGTCCAGAACTCCGACCAGAGCTGGCTTTTGGCCGTGGCGGTCCAGTGGTCCCGGGCCTCGTCCACAAAGAATTCAAGAAACGGGGACGCCTGGCAGGGGAACCCTGCGGAGGGGTCCTCCGGCTCGGGAAACAGCCGCGCCGCGAACGGCGGCAAGGGCTCCAGCGCCCGGAACGCGCGGTCCCCGACGCGCTCCAGGATGAGCATGTCGAGCTGGGAGAAGAGTTTGGTCAGGAGTTCGTGCTGCATTGTTTCCGCCTATCTGGCCTTGAGCATGGCGGCGGCCATGTCGAGAAAGGATTCCTCCACGCCCTGCCCCTTCTTGGCGCTGGTCAGCCGCACGGGAATCCCCGCGTCCTCAAGATTATCCAGTACTTTTCTACTGATTTCCCAAACGGATTCCAGGTCGCTCTTGTTGGCCAGGAGCACGAAGGGCACCTCGCCCACCTGCTCCCTGGCCCGCTTGTGGATGTCCATGGCGACCTTGAAGGTTTCCTTGCGGGTGCCGTCCGCCACCACGAAATACCCTGCCGCGCCGCGCAGGTAGCTCGTCTTGAGGGAGTGGAAGTCGTCCTCGCCCTCCAGGTCCCAGAGCAGCAGCATGACCTGCTCCCCCGCCACCTCGACGATCTTCTTGTCGATCTTCACCCCCACCGTGGTCAGGTATTTTTCATCGAAGATGCTCGTGACGAACCGACGCACCAGGCTGGTCTTGCCCACTCCAAAGGCACCGAGCATGCATATCTTCTTCTGGATCATTGCGTGGTCCTCTCGCCGCCGCTCCAGTCGAGCGGCGTGGACGTTGGCCGCAGGCTTCCCACGGTGAAGAAGACGCTGCGCGGATGGGTTTGTGATTTCGAGCCCAGGGCCGCGTTGAAAACGTCGCGGGTGCGGACCTGCATCAGCTCCATGGCCACCCCCCGGCGGGCGAGCTCCTCGCGCACGGCCTCGACCCGAAGCTCGCGCAAGCGGGAATTGGCGTCCGCGGAACCCGTGGAGGTGCTTGTTCCCGTGAGCAGGAGGGTGAAGCTGTTGTCCAACCGCGCGGCAAGGCCCTGAAGCTCAAGGATGTCCTTAGTGGCGGCTTCCAGCGCTTCGGCGTCGGCTCCCCTGGAGCTTCCCTCATCAAAGGAAATCCAGCGCTCTTCCACGCGGGAGGCCAGGAAATCGAAACGGCGCAGCTCGGTGGAGGTCACGCCCGAGTCGTCGTACCCCGTGAGCCCGGCCACGGCCCGGACCATGCTGCGCGCCCGGTTCAGCCAGTCCAGGTCCGCCTTCCCTTCCGCGCGCAGCGCGCCGCCCGTGAGGGCGAGTTGCACCGTCGCGGGCGGGGCCAGGGCGATTGCCGCCCTGCGCAGGACAAACTCGGGCTCCATGGACTGATACGGCTCGAAACGGAGCGCCACGTCCCAGCCCCGCACGGCTGACGCGGCGAGCAGCTCGCCGGGATCTCCGGCCAGCGGGTCGCGCAGGCCGCGCACCGAGCCCTGCTCGCCGTTTTGCGTCTGCTCCACAACCAGCATGCCCGGGGCCTGCTCCAAGGAGGCCACAAAGGCGTTCCAGGCGTCCTTGCGGGCCTGGCGCTGGCGCTCGAAATACGCCCCCGCGCCAATGAGCAGCGCCACCAGCACCGCCAGGACGACCATGAGCGCCCAGGGCAGCCGCTTCTTCCTGGGCTGGTAGCGGGCGAGCATGCAGTCCTGCAAAACAGGGCGGATCTGCTCGAAAATGGCGGCGTCTCCGTCAAAGCCGCGCAACTGCGGGCGCATCTCCTCGTGGATGGTGTCCAGCGCTTCCCGGGCCGCCGTGCCCAGCTCCTGAGGCGGGTTGCCCCGGACCACCAGCGCCAGGACCGCCTCGGGCCCCTTGCGCAGCAGCAGGCGCAGCTCGCCCACCTGGAGCGATTCGAGGGCCTCGTCCCCGGTGGAGAAGGAGTCCTTCACGAAATCCTGTATGGCCGTGAGCATGGCCGCGATCATGTCCGCGTCCTGGTGCTGCACGGCCTCTGCCGAAAGGTGCTGGAGCACCAGCCCGGTTTCCTGGTGGATGAGGAAGCACTGCTCCACCCGGTAGACCAGGCTGTGCAGGAGCACCACCTCGGCAAAGGATTTCCTGGTGCGCATGGCCTCCAGCCGCCACTTGAACCCCTGCCAGGAGAAGCTGTTGCCCAGGACCTCGTTGAAGGACTGGATCATCCCGCTCAACGCTTCGGCGATGGACCGGCGGATGGACGGGCCCA
>JBFWJM010000206.1:0-6149 GCA_050253205.1 Desulfovibrionaceae bacterium | reverse complement strand
GCCTCCTTCTCGGCCACCTGCTCCAGAAAGCGGAGCCGCTGGTCCACGGGGTCGTTGAGTTCGGAGAAGGCGTTGGCCATCTCGCGCCCGGTCATGAACAGCTCGAAGCGGTCCGTGATCTCGGGATTCTCGGCATTGCGGCGCGAGAGCGGCGAGATGTCCGTGGGGTAATGATAGATGAAATGGGGCTGGATGAGGTTCGGCTCCACGAGCAGGTCGAAGAGCTTGGCCTGGATTTTCCCGAGCTTCTCGCCCTTGAGGACCTTTTCGCCCTTCTCGCGCACCAGCGCGGTACATTTCTCGATGTCCGTGTAGACCTCGGGCGGCACGCCGCCGATCTTCTCCAGGGATTCGTGGAAGGACATGCGCGTCCACTTGCCGGGCGTGAGGTCGATGGTCTCGCCCTGGTAGGGCACGCGGGTGTCGCCCGTGACCTGCCCGGCCACGTAGGCGAACATCTCCTCCGTGAGGTTCATGAGGTCGTGGAAGTCCGCGTAGGCCCAGTAGAACTCCAGCATGGTGAACTCGGGGTTGTGCTGGGTGGAGATGCCCTCGTTGCGGAAGTTCCGGTTGATCTCGTAGACCTTCTCCAGCCCGCCCACCACCAGGCGCTTGAGGTACAGCTCGGGCGCGATGCGCATGTAGAGCTTCATGTCCAGCGCGTTGTGGTGCGTCTCGAAGGGCTTGGCCGTGGCGCCGCCGGGGATGGCCTGCATCATGGGGGTTTCCACCTCCATGAAGCCGCGCGTGTCGAGGAAGCGGCGCAGGGCGTTCACCGTGCGCGTGCGCCGCTTGAAGATCTCCTTGGTGCGCGGGGTCACGATGAGGTCCACGTACCGCTGGCGGTAGCGGATCTCCACGTCCTTGAGGCCGTGGTACTTCTCGGGCAAAGGCCGCAGCGACTTGGTCAGCAGCTTGACCTCAAGGCACTGCACGGTGAGCTCGTCCGTCTTGGTGCGGAAGAGCGTTCCCGTGACGCCCACGATGTCGCCCACCTCGCACTTCTTGAAGAGCTGGTAGGGCTCGGCGCCCATGTCGTCTCGCGCGGCATAGGCCTGGATGCGGCCCGTGTAGTCCGCCAGATGGAAGAAGGTGACCTTGCCGAAGCTGCGCCAGCCCACGATCCGCCCGGCCAGATGAAAGGTCAGGCCGTTCTTCTCCAGGGTCGGGGCGTCGGTCTCGCCGTAGCGGTCGAGCACCTCGGCGACGTCGATGTCCTTCTTGAAGTCGTTGGGGAAGAGCTCGACGCTCTCGTCGAGCAGGGCGCAGGCCTTCTCCACCCGCGTCTTGATAACCGGATTCAGCTCGTCCTTGGCCTGGAGCGCCTCCAACATGGGCATGAAGCGCCGAACGTGTTCGGACTTGGTGGCGAGCTTGATTTTCTTGTGTGCGGTGTCGTTTGCCAATGGAGGTGTCCTGCGGGGTCGAACAAACTCTAGAAATATTCAAAAGGCTGTCGCCTCTCTATGCCATAGGCGGTTCGCCGTCAAGAAATTCCCTCCCGCCAGCGCGGGAAAAAACCCGCCCCCGGAACAGAAAAATCTTGACGGGCTTGTTCGAGTTGGATAAACGTTCCTCCTCGCGCCGATGGCGTGTGCCGTTCCCCAGTAGCTCAATCGGCAGAGCGGGTGACTGTTAATCACTAGGTTCGCGGTTCAAGTCCGTGCTGGGGAGCCAGAAAGATCAAGGGCTGACAAGGTTTCGCGCCTCGTCAGCCCTTTTTTCAATTCGGACAATTCGGCACAAATCGGACATTTCTGGACGGTCCTACCATCCGATTACCGCCCGAACCACCCCGGTTTCTCCGGTTGCACGAGCCCCCACAACGTCCCGCCAGCCTCGCAACTCCCCTCGGACGGCTCTCCGGACCTCCCGGAGCGTTGACGAAAATACCCCATCGATATAGCCTCCAGCACGTTCGCAGGCCCAACCTGCGGAATCCCGAAACCGGAGATCCACCATGCGCATGCCCCTTCGCCTGCTGGCCGTTCTGCTGCTCCCCCTGCTGGCCGGTTGCCCCGCCACGACCAAGGTCGCCGTGGTGGACAACACCATCCGCACCCTCCCCACCTTCACCGTCGTTGTGGTTTGCGACGACGTGGAAGACCCGGCGGGCGTGGGCGAGGTCATCGCCGAGGCCTTCCGCGACCACGGCATCAATGCATACACGGAGTCAGGCGACGTCGCCTTCGACCAGACCGGCTCCGGCTCCGGGTTCGTGGTGGCGGACGGCTACTGGGTCACCAACAACCACGTCATCAAGGACCTGGACAGCATCACCATCACCATCACCGGCCGCTCCATCCCGGGCAGGCTGCTCACGAGCGACCCTGTGGCGGACCTGGCCATCATCAAGGCCGAAACCACGGACCTGAAGCCGTTCAAGATGGGCACCGCCGAAATAGGCGAGGGCATCTACGTCATCGGCTTCCCCATTCCCAGCAAGTTGGACATGCACCACCGGGTGACCTCGGGCGTGATCAGCAGCCTCTCGGGGCTCAAGGGCGACACCAGCAACGTGCAGTTCACCGCGCCGATCCAGCCGGGGAACTCCGGAGGGCCGATCTTCGGCGAGGACAAGGAGCTCGCCGGGGTGGTCGTTTCCACCGCGCAGACCAAGGCGATGCTGGAGTCCATGGGCGCCATGCCCCAGGGGTTGAACTTCGGCGTTTCCCCGAACATCCTCTCCGGCATGCTCGCCGCGAACGGCATCACCCCCAAGGGCCCTTACGTCCAGACGATCCCCGAGGCGATCCAGAGCACGGGCATGATCTGGAACGGCGAAACCGCGCGCCAGCAGCAGACCTACGTGGCCCAGGTCGATTACTCTTACATGAAGGACATAATCTACCACGTGGTCAATATGCGCATCACCCTGACCGACAGCCTCACCGGGGATGTGGTGGCCAAGACCCGCACGGAATGCGACCGCTGGGGGGTGGAGATTCCCGCCAATCACGCAGTGGACACCCTCATGCAGCAACTCGGCAGATAGCCGCCGCGCACCGTCGTCACACGAGGTTTTTCCGGTTCTTCTTGTGCTTTTTCCGGCCGCCATGCTAGGAGTGGAGAGCATTCCCCGGCATGACGACAGCACAAGGAGCGCCACATGCTGCCCGCACCATATGACCTGATCCACCAGGAATTCCTGAAATTCCTCCCCAAGGAACGCGTCCACACCGACCCCCTGCGCACCCTGGCCTACGGCACGGACGCCAGCTTTTACCGCCTGATCCCCAAAATCGTGGTGGACACCGAGAGCGAGGACGAGGTGGTGCGCATCCTGCGCGTGGTCCGCGCGCACCGCGCCCCCGTCACCTTCCGCGCGGCGGGCACGAGCCTCTCCGGCCAGGCCGTGAGCGATTCCGTGCTCGTGCGCCTGGGCGAGGGCTGGAAGCGCTACCGCATCCTGGAAAACGCCGCCAAGATCGAGCTGGAGCCCGGGATCATCGGCAGCCACGCCAACCGCTTTCTCGCGCCCCACGGCCGCAAGATCGGCCCGGACCCGGCCAGCATCGACACCTGCAAGATCGGCGGCATCGTGGCCAACAACGCCTCGGGCATGTGCTGCGGCGTGGCGGAGAATACGTACAAGACCCTGCACTCCATGCGCCTCGTGCTGGCAGACGGCACGGCCCTCGACACGGGCGACCCCGCAAGCCGCGACAGCTTCGCCAAAACCCACGCCCACCTGCTGGACGGCCTGACGGCCATGCGCCAGCGCGTGCTGGCCGACGAAACCCTGGCCGGGCGCATCCGCCGCAAGTTCAAGATCAAGAACACCACGGGCTACAGCCTCAACGCCATCGTGGACTACGAGGACCCCTTCGAGATCCTCCAGCACCTGCTGGTGGGCAGCGAGGGCACCCTCGCCTTCATCTCCCGCGTGGTCTACCACACCGTGGTGGAGCACCCGCACAAGGCCTCGGCGCTCATGCGCTTCCCGGACATCCGCTCCGCCTGCGAGGCGGCCACGGCCGTTCGCGGCGGGGCCGTCTCCGCCGCCGAGGTCATGGACCGCGCCTCCCTGGCCTCGGTGGAGGACAAGCCCGGCATGCCCCCGGGGCTCGACACCCTGGGCCCGGACGCCGCCGCCCTGCTGGTGGAGGTTCGGGCCGAGTCGGCAAAGGAGCTGGAGAAGAAAATCGCCGCAGTGCTCAAGACCGTGGCCCACATCGAGCCCCTGGAGCCCCACGCCTTCACGGCCGACCCCGTGGAGTTCGGCACCTTGTGGAACGTGCGGCGCGGGCTCTTCCCGGCGGTGGGCGCGGTGCGCCGCGCGGGCACCACGGTCATCATCGAGGACGTGGCCTTTCCCATCGAATCCCTGGCGGACGGCGCGCTGGACCTCCAGGCCCTGTTCCGCAAGCACGGCTACGACAAGGCCATCATCTTCGGCCACGCCCTGGAGGGCAACCTCCACTTCGTCTTCACCCAGGACTTCAACACCCAGTCCGAGGTGGACCGCTACGAGGCGTTCCTCGAAGATGTCACGGACATGGTGGCCAACAAGTACCAGGGCTCCCTCAAGGCCGAGCACGGCACCGGGCGCAACATGGCCCACTTCGTGGAGCTGGAATGGGGCCGCGAGGCCTTCGAGCTCATGCGCGAGATCAAGGCCCTGTTCGACCCGGAGGGCCTGCTCAACCCCGGCGTGATCCTCAACGACGACCCCAAGGCGCACGTCAAGGACCTGAAGCCACTGCCCGCGGCGGACGACCTCATCGACCGCTGCATCGAGTGCGGGTTCTGCGAGCCCACCTGCCCCTCCAAGGCCCTGACCCTGACCCCGCGACAGCGCATCGTGGCCTACCGCGAGATCGTCCGGCTGCGCCAGGAGGGCGACGCGGGCCAGGCACCTTCCGGCGACCAGCCCGGGGCCAAGGCCCGCTCCAACGCCGGGGCCGAGGCCATGCGCGCCTTCCGCAAAAGCTACGACTACGACGGCGAGGCCACCTGCGCGGCGGACGGGCTCTGCGCCCTGCGCTGCCCGGTGGCCATCGACACGGGCAAGTTCATCAAACACTACCGGGCCTGGGGCCACGGCACGTTCAAGAACGCCATGGCCTCCCTCGCCGCCGGGCAGACGGGCCTCGTGGTCCACGCGGCCTCGGGCGCGCTGCGCGCCGCCGGCGCGGCGCAGGACGTACTGGGCGACCGCGCCATGGACGCCGTGGCCGGAGCCCTGCACAAGCATTCGGGCAAGCGCATCCCCCGCTGGAACACCTCCATGCCGCGCGCGGCCTCGCCCTCCCGCCGGGAGCCGGTGCAGAGCGAGGAACGGGTGGTCTACTTTCCGAGCTGCGTGGCACGGCACATGGGCCCTGAAAAGCACGACCCCGACAAGACCGCCATCCGCGACCGGACCCTGAGCCTGCTGGGCAAGGCGGGCTACGCGGTGGTCCACCCCACGAACATGACCCGCCTGTGCTGCGGGCAGCCGTGGGAGTCCAAGGGCTTCGCCGAGCAGGCGGACGCCAAGCTGCGCGAGCTGGAGTGCGCCCTGCGCTCGGCCAGCGAGAACGGCGCGCTGCCCATCCTCTGCGACACCTCCCCCTGCCTCATGCGCATGAAGGAGCACATCAAGGGGCTGGAATTGTTCGATCCCATCGAGTTCGCGGTAAAGTTCCTGGCCGATCGGCTGGAGTTCAGCCCCGTGAACCGCCGGGTGGCCCTGCACGTCACGTGCAGCGCGCGCAAGATGGGCCTCGCCGCGCCCATGGAGGCGCTGGTCCGCAAGTGTGCGCGGGAGGTGGTGGTGCCGGAGGAGGTGTTCTGCTGCGGCTTCGCCGGAGACAGGGGCTTCAACCACCCCGAGCTCAACCACTCGGCGCTCCAGGCGCTCAAGGGGCAGCTGAAAGGATGCACGGACGGGTACTCCACCTCGCGCACCTGCGAGATCGGCCTCTCGCTCCACGGCGGTGTGCCGTACAGGAACGTGCTCTTCCTGCTGGACGAGGCCAGCTGGCCCAGGCCGGAAATGCCGAAAACATCAGACTCGTCCGAAGCCGAATAATAACCGCTTGGTACGTGGCCGGGTGCCTGGAATACGCTTCCGGGCACCCGGCCCTGTTCAACGCGGCACACGTGCACCACACACATTGACAGGATTCCCCGGAAGTTTTATTTATCATGATAACGAACGACAC
>JBFWJM010000205.1:0-6190 GCA_050253205.1 Desulfovibrionaceae bacterium | reverse complement strand
TGGAATCCGTCACGACAGGCCGTGACCCTGAACCGGACCAGCTACTTCGCCAAGCTTTCCTCGTGGTCGTGGGGCGGGGCTAGACCGCCCGCCATTTGACCCAGACCTCCCGGGGCCTGGGGCCGTCGAATTCGCAGAAGAAGACCCCCTGCCACGAGCCGAGCAATATCTGCCCGCCCTCCACGAAGAGCTCCACGCCCGGGCCCAGGATGGCGGCCTTGGCGTGGGCCGGGGAGTTGCCTGGGTGGAGCCAGCCCGCCTCCGCCGGGGCGAGGCCGGAGAGGGCGCGCAGCAGGTCGCGGCCCACGGCGGGGTCGTCGCCCTCGGTGCAGGTGAGGGCCGCGCTGGTGTGCGGGCAGAAGAGCTTGAGCACGCCGCGCCCCCAGCCCTTGGCGCGTACCAGCTCCTGCACGGGCAGGGTGATGTTCACGAGCTGTTCGCGGGCGGTGGTGGTGACGAGGAGTCTGTCCATGGTGCTGCCGGGGTTCGCCAGGGCCGCGAAAAAGACGCGGCGACGTTTACCCCAGCATACCAGGGCGCGGGCAAAAGGCAATGAAAAGCGGCCGTCTTGGCTGCGCGGCCCGGTTCAGGGCTTCTTGCGCAGGTCGCCCAGGGGCATGGGCCGGGGGGTGCCTTCTCCGGGTGCGGGCTCTCCCTGGTCGCCTTGCCCTCCCGAGCAGCCCGGGCAGCCGGAGCACCCCGGGCCCGAACGCAGGCCGCGCTGCACGTTGCGCCACCAGACCCGGATCAGGAAGGCCAGGGCGATGAGCAGGGCCGCGCCTACCGCGAGCAGGTCGAACAACCGCATGGGGATTCTCCGTTGTCATGGTTGGCGGGGCGCAGGCGCGGGCCCACGTACCTCCCCCAGAAGCCGCGCGCCAGCAGCGCGAGGAGCACCACGGCCGAGGCGAAATGCACGGGGCCGGTCTGCTCGCCGAGCTCGGCGTGGGCCCAGTCCGTCACCGAGAGGCCGAGCCCGTCGTAGAGCAGGTTTGTGGCCGCGCCCAGCCCCAGGGAGGCGACCACGATGGCCGCCAGGTAGACCACGGTGGCGCGCTTGCCGATGATCCGCGCCACCACGGTGAGGGAGGCGGCGTTGGTGGCCGGGCCCGCCAGGAGGAAGACCAGGGCCGCGCCCGGGGAGAGGCCCTTGAGCGCCAGGGCTGCGGCGATGGGCGTGCTGGCCGTGGCGCAGACGTACATGGGCACGGCCACCGCGAGCATCACCAGCATGGGCACCCAGCCCCGGCCCAGGTGGGCCTCGATGAACCCGGCGGGCACCAGGGCGGTGATGAGCCCGGCCACGGCCACGCCCGCCAGGAACCAGCCGCCGATGTCGCCCAGGAGGTCGCCGAAGGCGTAGGCGATGCCGGAGCGCGCCCGGGCCAGGATCGAGGATGAGCGTGGGGATGGCGGGGCGGCTTCGGACGCATGGCTCGGGGGCGGGGCGTCGCCGTGCGCATCGCTTTGCAGCGGAGGGAGGGGCAGGGTGCCGAGGGGTTGGATATTGACGGACAGGGCGCTGGCGGGCGCGGAGCAGCCGCAGCCCGCGTCCAGCCCAGGTTCGTCCAGCCCAGGTTCGTCCTGGTGATTCGGCTCTCGGGAGCCCTCGTCGTCATCTCCGAGCCTCCGCTCCACGCCGTTCACCGCCACCCCGGCGAGCAGCGCGGTGAAAAAGGCTGCCAAGGGCCGCAGCACGGTCATCACCGGGTCGAGCAGGGCGTAGGTGATGGCCATGGAATCCACGCCCGTCTCCGGGGTGGAGACGAGGAACGAGGCCGTGGCCCCCCTGCTCGCGCCCTGGCGGCGCAGGCCCGCCGCAGCGGGCACCACCCCGCAACTGCACAGCGGCAGGGGCACGCCGAAGAGCGCGGCCTTGAACACGCCCGAAAACCCCCGTCCGCCCAGGTGGCGGTGGACCACGTCGCCGGGGATGAACGCCTTGAGCAGCCCGGCCACGAGAAAGCCCAGGAGCATCCACGGCGCGGACTCCAGCAGCACCTCCCAGCAGGCCAGGAGGACGGAGGAGAGCAGGGGCAAGAGGGAATCGGGCATTACATTATCCTTATATATGTGCAACTGTTCAAGTGTCATGGCGGGCGAGGGCGCGTCCGCCTGTTGTACCTATCATGGCGACGGTCTCCCGGAACCGATCTCCTCATGGTTGGACGAGGAAAACGCCTGTCCAGAGCATTGCCGCGCCTTGTGAGGCCGCCGGGGCTTTCGCTCCCCTTCCTCGCCTGCGCGGGCGGCCGTGCCGCCTCCCTTCAGCGGCTTCCCGACGCGTGGTTCAGCCGTGGCGCACATGCTCCAGGCCGTCTCGCAGCAGCCCGGCCACGTGGTCGTCGTCCAGGGCGTAGTAGACGATCTTGCCGTCCTTGCGCGGGCGCACGAGCTTGGCCGAACGCAGCACGCGCAACTGGTGCGATACCGCCGAGGCCGTCATGCCCAGCAGGGCCGAAAGATCGCAGACGCACAACTCCCCGCCCGAGAGCCCGCGCAAAATGCGCACGCGCGTGGGCTCGCCCAGCACCTTGAACAGCGCGGCCAGGTTCGCCACCTCGGCCTCGGGGAGCATGCCTTCCCGGGCGCGGGCCACGGCGTCCTCATGCACGCAGCGCACCTGGCAGGCGTCGGCGTCCTGGCTGCCGCTTGCGCGGCAGCTGTTGCTTGTCTGGCTGGGGTGTTCGCTGTCGGCGTTCATGCGACCTCCTGACATTTGAATAGTTGTTCAAATGTCCACTGTCAACCCGAAGCAGAGCAGTCTGGGGAATTATTCCCGTGGCGGGGCGGGGGGGCGGCTCTGGCCCCCGGGCGGGCCGTTTTCCCGGTCGTCCTTGGGGGCGGGGCGTTCGTCGCCAGCGGCTTCATCCGAGCCCGCGCCGCCTTCCTCCTGGTCGGCGAGGCGCTCCTTCCAGTCGTCCAGGTCGCGCTCCAGCAAGGGCGTTGGCTCGCCGCGCTCCCTGGCCAGGGCCAGGGCCTCCTCCTGCGTGCGCACGGCCTCCTCCAGGTGCTTGGACTCCGCCATGCAGGCGGCCAGCAGCGAGAGGCTGGAGGAGGAGCGCTCCAGCTCCACCAGATGGCGCGCGGCGCGCGTGCCCCTGCGGCCGTTGCGCGCGGCCTTGTCGTCCCCCTGGCAGCGCAGGAAGGCGAGCCCGCGCAGGGCCTGGAGCTGGTCCGGGTCGCCCTTCAGCGCGCGTTCGTAGTCCTGGGCGGCCTCGTCGGCGCGGTCGAGGTTCACGCGCGCGGCCGCGCGGTTGGCCAGGATGCCGGGCTCATCCGGGGCAAAGGCCAGGGCCCGGGTGAAGTCCTCCTCCGCAGACGACGAGCCGCCGAGCTGGAGGTAGACCCAGCCCCGGTTGTTGTAGACGTCCGGGTCCGAGGGCAGGAGCTTCTGGGCTTCGTTGTAGGCCCCAAGCGCATCCTGGAGCTTGTCCAGGGCGGTGAGGGCGAGGCCCCGGTTGTAATGCGCCAGGCCCTGCACGTCCTTGCCCGGGGCGGCCTCGGCGCACTCGGCCCAGAGCTTCGCCTTTTCCTCCTGGTCCTGGCTGGCCTGGGCCTCGTGGCAGACGTCGGGAATGGCCGGGGTTTCCGGCACGGCCGTGGAGGCCTCCTGCGCGGGGGAACGGAGCGCGAAAGAAACCGTGAGCAGGGCCGCCAGCGCCAGGATTCGGACTGCGTGCATCATGGCCGACGCTACCAACCCCGCCGGGGAGCGGTCAAGGCGTCGCCCTACACCCGCTCCACTGCCAGGCGCAGCCCCAGGGCGATGAGGATGGTGCCGCAGAGCCCGTCGATGGTCCGCTGGAACCCCGGGCGGGTGACGAAACGGCGCGCCCGGCCCACGCCCATGGAGAGCAGGGCCAGCCAGGTGATGCCCATGACGTAGTGGATGCCCGCCAGGAGCACGGATTTGGCGGCCACAGGGTCGCCCGGGGAGATGAACTGCGGCAGGAAGGCGAGGTAGAACACCGCCACCTTGGGGTTCAGCACGTTGCACCAGAACCCCTCGGCAAAGCGCCCGCGCCGGGAATGCGCGCAGGCATCGCCCGGTACGGCAAGCCCCGCGCCGCCGCGAAACGCCGCCAGGAGCGACTTGAGCCCCAGCCAGACCACGTACGCCGCGCCCACCAGCTTCACGGCCATGAACAATTCCGCCGAGGCCAGCAGGATGACCGAGAGGCCCAGGGCCGAGAGCATGGCATGCACGAAGAGCCCGCTGCCCACACCCAGCGCCGTGAACACGCCGTCCCTCGGCCCGCCCGCGATGGCGTTCTTGAGGGTCAGGACCGTGTCGTTGCCCGGGGTCAGGGTCACGAGCAGGGCGGCCAGGGTGAAGGCTCCGGTGTTGGCGTCGAAGAGCATGGCGGTTCTCCTTTCTGGGGCTATGCTAACAGGCCGTTGAAAAAGAGCAATCTGCTTCGTCAGCGAAAAAATCCAGACCGCTTATGTATGTGCAATACACTGCGTGTCCTGGATTTTTTTCACTTCCTTGCATCTCGCACTTTTTGAACGGCCTGCACAAAATGAGTTTTTCAACAGTCAGCTCAGGCGGTTTCCCGCAGCCCGCTACCCCTGCTTGGAGAGGTCCTCGAAGGCCGAGATGGCCGCCGTGGAGCCCTCGCCCACTGCCGTGACGATCTGCTGCACGCCACCGGTGATGTCGCCGCAGGCGTAGACGCGCTCCTCGCTGGTGCGCATGGCCCTGTCGGCCAGTATCCAGCCGCCCTCGTCCAGGGCCACGCCCAGCGGCCCGGCCAGTTCGTTGTGCGGCACGTGGCCGATGGCCACGAACACGCCGTCCGTCTCCAGCTCGCGCGTGGTGCCGTCCTTGGCCTTGAGCGTCAGGGAGGTGAGCTTGGTGCCGTCGCCGTTCAAGCTCGTGACCTCCGCATCCCAGACGACGGGGATGCCCTCGCGTTCCACGGAATCCTGGAGGTGCTTTTCCGCGCGGAAACTACCGCGCCGATGTACGATGGTCACGTCGATGCCGAGGTTCTTCATGTACAGGGCGTCGGTGAGGGCCGTATTGCCCCCGCCCACCACCACGACGCGCCTGGACTTGTAGAGATACCCGTCGCAGGAGGCGCAGTAGTTCACGCCCCGGCCGAAGTATTCGTCCTCCCCCGGCGCGCCCAGCTTGCGGTAGTCCGCGCCCGTGGAGAGGATCACGGCGCGGGCCGTGTATGCGCCCCGGTCCGTTGTCAGCTCGAAGCGCCCGTCCTCCAGCCGGGTGATGGCGCTGACGCCCTCGCCCTCGCGGATGTCGCAGTATTGCCTGGCGTGCTGGCCCATGATGTCCATGAGCTGCTTGCCGGGCACCCCCGCGAAGCCGGGGTAGTTCTCCACCACCGGGGTCACTGCCACCTGCCCGCCGATGATGCCCTTTTCCAGCACCACGGTGGAGAGGCCCGCGCGTTCGGTATAGATGGCCGCCGTGAGCCCGCCCGGGCCCGCGCCCACCACCACCACGTCATACTCGCCGGGCTCCCTGGCCTGGAGGATGGCGGCGGCCTCGGCCCCGACCAGCTTCTCCAGCCCGCCCGAGCGCAGCACCTCGTCCGCGTCCTTGAGCGTCACCAGCTCCAGCATGAACCGCTCCTCGGGCATGAGCCCGAGCTGGCCGAAGCCCTCGCCGAAATTGGTCTGCGGCACGGAGCCCACGCCGTAGCGGTCCGCCAGGTCGCGGTGCTCGTTGATCTCCACGCAGTCCACGCTCACCAGCTCCGGCCGGGCCACGGCCGCCTTCACGGCGTTGAGCACCTGGCCGGGGCAGTACGGGCACGCCGCCGTGACGAAAACCTTCACGTCCCTCCGCTCCTCCAGCTTGGCCAGCAGATGCTCCGAGAACTCCGAGAGCCCCGTCTTGCCCAGGGAGACGTGCAGCAGGGTGGTCAGAAACGAGCGCCCCTCCTCGCCCACGGGCGCACCCGTGTAGCGGATGTTGTAGCGCTCCGGCTCGATGAGGATGGTGGGCGAGCGCTCGACCCCGCGCTCCTCGGCCTGCGGCGAGCCAAGCTCGTGCAGGCTCACGGTGATCTTGGGGGAGAGCCGCGCCAGGTCCGCCGTGAACCTGCGGCAGAAGTCGTTGAAGGAGTCGTTGTAGCCCTCGCGGGTATACACCTCCAGGTGCACGTCGCCCTGGAGGTTGGTGAAGAGCTCCTTCAGTTGGCGCACGCTGTCCGGCGGC
>JBFWJM010000204.1:0-6246 GCA_050253205.1 Desulfovibrionaceae bacterium | reverse complement strand
TCCCAGCGCCCTGGTGAAACGCCGCGTGGCGCCGCTGGCGGGCAGGGGGCCCAGGCCGATCTCGCAGGAGACCAGAAACAGTTCCGGCCCGGACCATTTCGACAGCGTGGCGAGCAATGTGGCTGTACTTTCGTCCTGCAACTTCTCTACAATGCAGGAGAAAAGCCAAAAATCCAAACTGTCGGCGAGCACCGAGCCAAATCCGTTTGTAGCCTGATCGAGGGCTTCTGGCAAGTCGGCCCCGGCCTCCAGAACGTGCATGTCGGCGGGGCGTTCGCGCTTGTGGTCCATGATCTGCTCGCGGAAGGCGAGGTCGCGGGCCTTGCCCGTGGGCAAAAACAGGCGCGGACCGGGCGCGGCGAGCAGGGAGCGCAGCGCGTACGAGGACTTGCCCGATTTGTTGCCGCCGAGGACGAAGGTGATCATGAGCGCTCTCCCTGCCGGGTTATGCCGAGGCTTGCGAGGACCTCCAGCGATGCCGCGAGGCCCTCGGGGTGGAACACTTCGGCCATGAGCACGGCCCCGGGGGCGAGGCGGGCCAGGGCCTCCCGAAGCAGGGCGCGGCCTCCGGCGTCCAGGAGCTGGAGCCCGGCGTGGCGCGAGGGGTTCTCCTGGTCCGGGGCGTAGGCGTGGACCATGCGCACCCGCTCCCAGAGCCCGGGAAGGCCGAGGGTTTCGTGCTGGGAGTAGGCCAGGACGTGGCCCAGGTCAAGGCAGGCCGAGAGCCCGGCATCGAGCAGCGCGGGCCAGTCTTCTGCCAGGGAACGCTCGCGCGTGTTTTCCAGCAGCACGCGCCCCGGCTCCACGCCAAGGGCGGCGAAGCGCTGGGCTATCCGGGCGGGCGGTGCGTTCGCATCGGGGTGGAGCACGAAGGCCGTGGGCTGGAGAAAAGCGGTCTTCTCCACCAGGGCGGCGATGACCGTGAAGGCGCGGCCGGGGTCGGTCCAGTCGAGGTCCAGCGGCAGGTGCACGTGGTAGCGCACGGGGAGCCCGGCCAGCCAGGGGGGCAGGTCGTCCTGGCCATAGGCCAGGCAGGCGGCGGACTCGAACAGCGCGAGGCCGATCTCGTCCACCATTGGCGCGAGGAAGCGGCAGTTCTCCGGCACCCCGGCGGGCAGCACGAAGGACGGCGCGGCCAGGACAAAGGACGCTGGGGACGCTGGGGACGCTGGAGACGATGGGGACGCGGTGTCGGCGTTGGGGGGCATGGGGCTGGTTTTGTCCTGGCCGGTTTTGGCGGGCGGCGTATCAGTCCAGCAGGCTGATCTGGCGCTGCTTCTGGACCTTCCTGGCGGCCAGGGTCGAGCGCGAGACGAGCCCCATGGGCAGCTCCGCCAGGAAGCGGCAGGCCGGGAGCTGGAGGTTCTGGCCGTACTGCATGCGCCGGGTGGCGTAGCTGAGGTAGAGCTCCGAGCGCGCGCGGGTCATGCCCACGAAGAACAGGCGGCGCTCCTCCTCCACGTTCATGCCGGGCGCGCCCTGGAGGTTGCCCGAGAGCAGCCCCGGCCCGGCGAAGGGCAGGATGCCGTCCTCCAGTGCGGGCAGGAACACGGCCTCGAACTCCAGGCCCTTGGAGGCGTGCAGGGTCATGACCTGGACCTTCTCCGCGGCCTGGGAGGCCTGCTCCAGGTCGGTCTGGAGGTTGACCCAGTTCATCAGCCCGGTCCAGCCGCCGTGCTCCTCGAATGCGGAGCGGAACTCGCGGTAGGCGCGGCTCTGCCAGAAGGAGGGGTCGAAGTCGCCCAGGCTCTCCAGGTGGGCGCGGATGGCCCCGGGCCCGCCCGCGAGCACGCGCTCCGGGAAGTCGTAGCAGTGTTCGTCGTCCTCCTGGCAGGCCAGGCCGAGGATGCGCCCTGCAGCGCCGAGGATGGCCGCGATGCGCGGCTCGTTCCAGAAGGCCTCGGCCTCGGGCACGCTCACGGGGATGCCGTGGCGCTCCAGGGCCTTGCGTATCTTGGGCACCAGCCCCTTGAAGCGCACGAGCACGGCGATCTCCCCGGGGGTCAGGCGGCCGGCCTCGCCCGCGTCCGTGAGGGAGTGGGAGGTGGCGCCGATGAGCCGCTTGACCCGCTCGCTGATCCAGGCGGCCTCGCGCATGCCGTCGGGCGCGTTGAAGAGGTGCACCCGGCCCTGCTCCGCAGCCTGGGAGCGGAGCTTCTGCGCCTGGGGGAAGAGCCCCTGGGCCGCGTCGAGCACGGTCTGGCCCGAGCGGTAGTTCTCGGTGAGGGTGATGGTTTCGAGCTTCGGCCAATAGCCGCGCAGCCGCTCGGCCACGTCACCAGCCGCGCCCCGGAAGGAGTAGATGGACTGGAGGGGGTCGCCGATGGCGAAGAAGCCCGCGCCGCCCTCGGGGGTGAGCTTGGCGATGAGCTCCAGTTGCAGGGGGGAGAGGTCCTGTACCTCGTCCACCAGCACGTGGTGGTGGATGGGGTGGAAATGGTCGCCCTGGCTCTGCTCCAGGTAGAATTCGAGCAGGTCCGTGTAGTCCGCCAGGTTCCAGGATTCCTTCTGCTTGGTGTAGCGGTGGGCCATGGCCGTGAGCTCGGGGCCGGGGTCCTCGCGCCGCTCGCGCGCGAGGTTGAAGGCGTCGAAGGCCTGGTCCGCCTCCTTGGCGGGGAGGTCGGGGGCCGTCTCGCGGAAGATGCGCCGGGCGGCGGCCTCGGAGAGCACCACGGGCGATTCGCCGTAGGCGTGTTTCCAGAACTCGAAGGCCAGGGCGTGGAGGGTTCCGGCCTGGGGCAGGGGGGCGTCCTGGGCGAGGCCCAGGCTCGTCTCCAGTCGTTCGCGCAGCTCCCTGGCCGCGCGCCGGGTGAAGGTCAGCGCCAGGATGCGCCGGGGTTTCACGTCCGCCTCCATGAGCCTGCGGATGCGCCCGAGCAGGGTCTGGGTTTTGCCCGTGCCCGGCCCGGCCAAGACGAGCACCGGGCCCGGCCCGGCCTGCACGGCGAGCAGCTGGGCGTCGTTGAAGCGGACCTCGCGGGCGGCCTCGGCAGCGCCGGGGGCCACGCGCACGGCCATGGCGGCCTGGGGCTCGGGGTCCTCGTCCGGCGGTGAGGCGGGGGTCGGGGCGTCCTTTTCCGTCCTCGGCGAGCGCGCGGCGGGGGCGGGCATCTCCACCAGGGTGGCCCCGCTCTTGATGCGCAGGCGCTCGGCCGGGGTGAACACGGAGATGACGCCGTATTCGCCGTCGTAGCCCGGCTGGCGGAGCACCTGGCCTTCCCGCATGCGGGTGATGCCCTCGGCCAGGTGCGGGTTGTGGCGCTTGAGGTCTTCCGGCGGCACGCGCCGCAGGATGGCCAGCTCGGAGCCGAGGTCCGCCACCAGGCGGGAATACGCCTCGCCCACCTTCTTGCTCCCGGGGCCCACGCCCAGCACCTCGCCGAGCACCTCCTTGAGCGGGATGAGCGAGGTGAACCCGGGCTGGCCCTTGGGCCGCTGGGGCTCCTCGCGGTCGGCCAGCTCGGCTATGCGCGAGAACACGCCCCTGGTAACGGGCTTGCCGCACACGGGGCAGAGCCCGCCCCTGGCGCGGGTTTCCTGCGGGTCCATGACCACGCCGCACTTGCGGTGGCCGTCGAGGTGGTACTTGCCCTCCTCGGGGAAGAATTCGATGGTGCCGAGGAACTTCTGGCCGATGCCCTCGTCTCTGAGCGCCCGGTAGATGCCCTCGTAGGAGCGCTCGCCCTGGAAGAGGTTGGCCTCGCGGCCGAGCTTTTCGCCGGAGTGGGCGTCGGAGTTGGAGATGAGCCGGTAACGGTCCAGGTGCGACCAGGTCCAGTTCATCTCCGGGTCGGAGGAGAGGCCCGTCTCCATGGCGAAGATGTGCTCGGCGAGGTCGCCGTAGCATTCCTCCACGGAGTCGAACCCGGACTTGGACCCGAAGAGCGAGAACCACGGGGTCCAGATGTGCGCGGGCACGAGGTAGGCCAGGGGGTCCGTCTCCAGGACCATCTCCAGGAGGTTGCGCGAGTCGAGCCCGAGGATGGGCCTGCCGTCGGAGGCGATGTTGCCTATGGCCGCGAGCTTGCGGTTGAGCTTCTCGGCGGCCTCGAAGGTGGGCATGTAGACGAGGTTGTGGACCTTCCGGGTCTTGCCGCCGCGTTTGTAGATGGAGCTGATCTCCGCCTGGAGCAGGAAGCGGGTGGACCCGCCGGGCAGGGTGGCGAGGCTGTCCATCTCCCGCTCCAGCCCGGTCTCGTCCTTCAGGCGCAGGAGGCCGCGCCCGTCCTCCTTGAGCTCCTCGCGCATCTCGGCGATCCACTCCGGGTGGGTGAAGTCGCCCGTGCCGAGCACGTCGAGCCCCTTGACGCGGGCCCAGGCCGCGAGGTTCCTGAGGTTCAGGCTCTTGCTCGTGGCGCGCGAGAAGCGGGAGTGGATGTGCAGGTCGGCGGTGTACTTGTCCATATAAAGAAAGTCTAGACCGTCATGGAGGGGATTGCAAGGCCGGGAGGCGGCCCGGGTGCCTTTCCAGGTGCCCTCCAGGACATTCTCCAGGGTATTCTCCAGGGTATTCTCCAGGGTATCTGGCCGGAGTTTTGGCGAGTTTTTCCGGAGCGGATGGCGGGAGAAAGAAGGCCGCGCCCGGAGGCGCGGCCGTTTCATTCAGAGGGCGAAGGGCCGTCAGGACGCGGCCTGGTACACCGCCACGGAGAGGGCGAAGGCCAGGGCCGTGTTGAAGACCACGGCGAAGGCGGCCCAGCTCCAGGCGGCCTCCTTGGCCATGGCCACCACCGTGACGAAGCAGGGCGAGTAGAGCATGATGAAGACGATGAGCGCCATGGCCGTGGCCCGGCTGAAGGCAGGGTCGGCCTGGAGGCGGTCGCTCAGTGAGCCGGAGTCCTCGGGGTCCACCTCGCCCAGGGAGTAGGCCGTGCCCAGGGTGGAGACGATGACCTCCTTGGCCACCACGCCGCCGATGAGGGCGATGTTGGTGCGCCAGTCGAACCCGGCGGCCTGGGAGATGCTCTCCAGGGACGTGCCCAGGCGGCCCGCCAGGGAGTGGCGCAGGGCGTCCTCGGCTTCGATGTTGTCGATTTCGGCCAGGCGCTCCTCCAGGGATTCGTCCGCGAGCTGGGCCTGGGCGGCCTCGCGCTGGGCCTCGAAGGCGGCGACCTCGTTCTCGGGCAGGCCGGGGAAGGTCATGGCCGCCCAGAGCACCACGGAGATGGCCAGGATCACGGTTCCGGCCTTCTTGATGTATTGCCAGGCGCGCTCCCAGGTGTGCAGCAGCACGCCGCGCAGGGTGGGCATGCGGTAGGGCGGCAGCTCCATGATGAAGGGGGTGGGCTCGCCGGAGATGATGGTCCAGCGGAGCACGCGCGCTACGATGAGGGCCATGGCCCAGGAGAGCAGGGTGATCCAGAACAGGGCGTTGCCCGCCGAGCCCGGGAAGAACGCGCCCGCCAGCAGCAGGAACACGGGCACCTTGGCCCCGCAGGCCATGAACGGCGCGGTGAGGATGGTGGCGAGGCGCTCCTTGGGGCTGCGCAGGGTGCGCGCGGCCATGACGCCCGGCACGGCGCAGCCGCCGGGGATGCCGCCGGAGATGATGAACGGCATGACCGAGGAGCCGTGCAGGCCGAAGGCCTTGAACACGCGGTCGAGCATGTAGGCCATGCGGGCCATGTAGCCGAGGTCTTCCAGGAAGGAGAGCATCAGGAACATGACGATGATCAGCGGCACGAACCCGAGCACGCCGCCCACGCCGTCGATGACGCCGGAGACCACCAGGGACTGGAACAGCCCCTCGGGGATGAGCGCCGTGGCCGTATCGCCCAGCCAGCCGAAGAACGCCTCCAGCCAGCCCATGGGGATCTCGCCCACGGCGAAGGTGACCTGGAACATGACGTAGAGCACGGCGAGCATGAGCGCCGGGCCGAAGAAGGTGGAGGTGACCACGCGGTCGATCTTGTCGGAGGTGACGATGCGCTCGCTGGAGACCTCGCGCTTGATGATGCCCTGCTTCATGAGCGAGGCGATGAACCCGTAGCGGTAGTCCGCCACGATGGCCTCGGGCTCGGTGTCCAGCGTCCTGCGGCAGTGCTCGGCGAGCTTTTTGGCGATGGCCTCCAGGGATTCCGAAAGCTTGCCGGCCTTGCGCCCGGCCACGCGGATCTGCTCGTCGTTCTCGATGTATTTGAGCGCCAGCCAGCGGGCGGGGTACACGTCCTTCAGGAAGCCTTCCTTCTCGATGAGCGCCGTCATCTCGGCCAGGGCTTCGTCCACGTCCGGGGAGTAGGTGATGGT
>JBFWJM010000203.1:0-6276 GCA_050253205.1 Desulfovibrionaceae bacterium | reverse complement strand
TTCACCGGGATGGTGGGGGAGTACGTGGAGAAGGTGGCCCGCCTCCTGGCCTGAACCCGTGGGGGCGCGGGAGGCGTTCGTTGCTCGCTTGGCGGCGACCCTCGCGCATTGCCCATGCGCCACGGCCCACCGCCGCCCTCGCGCCTGCTCCTCCCGGACCCCACGGGTTCAGGGGAAAACGGCCGGGCGCGGGAGGCGTTCGTTGCTCGCCTGGCGGCGACCCTCGCGCATTGCCCATGCGCCACGGCTTGCCTGGTCATCCCGGGAAAGGGCTCCCGGAAAAGTCGTGATTGTGATGGGATGTGTGAATCGGCAGTGGGGACGGGGCGGGGTGCCCGGCCCTCATCGCCCGCGCAGCAGTTCCTCGGCCAGGGCCCGGCCCTGCTGGCCGCCTCCGCCCATGCGCTCCAGCTCGGCGCGCACCTCGTCGGGGCCCAGGCGCTGGCAGCGGGTGGCCGTCTCCCCGTCACGGACCTCCTTGGCGATGGTGAAGTGGCGGTCCGCCCGGCTGGCCAGTTGCGGCCAGTGCGTGATGACCAGCACCTGCTGGCGGCGGGAGAGCTCGGCGAGCTTGTCGGCCAGCGCCCCGAGGGTCAGCCCGCCCACGCCCGCATCCACCTCGTCGAAGAGCAGGGTCGGCAGGTGCTCGCCCGAGCCGCTGCGGATGGCCGTCACGGCCAGGAGAAAGCGCGAGAGCTCGCCCCCGGAGGCGATCTTGTCCAGCGGCTGGGGCGGCTGGCCCGGGTTGGGCAGCCAGAGGAGCCTCCCGCGCAGCTCGACGAGCCCCGGGTAGACCTCCTCCTCGGCGAATTCCACCTGCACCCGCGCATGGCCCGAGAAGCCCAGGCCAGCCAGCTCCGCCTCCACCAGGCCGCAGAACTCCCCGGCGGCCTCGCGTCGTGCGTCGTTCACCTTGGCCAGCGCCCTGCCGAGCCTTTGGGCCAGCTCGGCCTCGCGCTTGTCGAGCTGGGCCAGCTCCAGGTTGCAGGAATCAAGGAACGAAAGATTCTCCTCCACCTCGTCGCGCAGGCCGAGGATTTCGGGGAGCGAGCGCTTGAGCGAGCGCTTGAGCCGCGAGAAGGCGAAGAGCCGCTCCTCCACGCGGTCGAGGTCGCCCTCCACCATCTGCTCCATGGGCCCCTTGCGCAGGGCCAGCTCCAGTTCGCCCAGGCGGATGCGGAATTCCTCCACGGCGTCTCGCTCGGGCGCGAGCCTCGGGGCCAGGGCGGCCACGTGGTCCATCTGCCGGGAGAGCTCGGCCAGCAGGGAGCCCACGCCCCCCTCGCCGCAGAGCACCTCCAGGCTGCGCTGCACGCATTCCCCCGCGCGCTCCTGGGCCTTGAGGGCTTCCTTGAGGGTTTCGAGCTCCTCCTCCTCGCCGGGCTGGGGGGCCACCTTGCGGATTTCCTCGCGCTGGTATTCCAGGAACTCGCGCTGGCGCTCCAGCTCGGCGGCGCGTTCGGCCGTGGCGCGTTTCTTCTCCAGCAGTCCGCGCATTTCGGCCAGCAGCCCGCGCGATTCTTCCAGGCCCGAGGCCGGGGGCAGGCATTCGTCGAGCAGGCGGGCCTGGTGCGAGGGGGAGAGGAGCTTCTGCTGGCCGTGCTGGCTGGTGTGGACGATAAGCCCGGGGCGCATCTCGCGGATGGCCTCCTGGGAGGAGAGGCGGTCGTTGACGTACACGCGGCTGCGGCCCGTCTCCGCCGAGAGCTCCCTGCGGATGACGGTCTCGCCCTCGGAGGTGACGAACAGCGCCTCCACCACGGCGCGCTCCTTGCCGGGGCGCACCAGGGCGGCGTCCATGCGCTCCCCGGTGAGGAAGTCCACCGCCCGCAGGATGAACGACTTGCCCGCGCCGGTCTCTCCGGTGAGCACGTTCATGGCCGGGGAGAATTCCAGCTCCACGTCCTCGATGAGCGCGAGGTCGCGTATGCGCAGCAGTTCGAGCATCTCTTCCCTGGTGTTGCTGTCGGGTGGCCGTGTTTTCGCGCGCCCCTTTTCGGGCGGCGCTCCAGGTCCAGTTCTTATGCGCACGGGGCGGGAAGGTCAACGGCCACGCCGATGCGGGCTGCCGGAATGCGGTCGGCCGTCCGCATTGGCCCCAAGGCGCATTGCGCCCCCGCCGGGGGAAACAATACCTCCCTGCGATGGACAGGAAAAGCATGATTGGGTAATATGATGTACTTGGTGTCGTGGCTTTATTGCCGGATCAGCCTGGACCGGCCTCAATGACAGGTGCAAGGGGAGACGCATGAGTATACGAACGAAGCTGATCGTGCCGCTGCTGTTGCTTGCCGTGGTGTCCTGCGTGGTGGGGTACGTGGTGCTCACGCGGCAGTTCGATTCCCTGGAGCGGTCCTTCGTGTCGCTGTTCGTGGAAGGCAGAATGCAGGAGGCCGAGAAGTCCGTGCGCGTGCTCTCGGACAGCGCCCTGCGCCAGGCCGCCGAGTTCAGCTCCATGCCCGAGGTGGTCGAGGCCTACGAGATCGCCTCGCGGGGGAACATGGACGACGAGAACGACCCGGCCGGGCAGGCCGCGAGGGAACATCTGCGCGCCGCCCTCGGGCCCATGCTCCAGGGGTTCGAGAACGTGGTGGGCGAGAAGCTCCAGGTCCACTTCCACCTGCCCAACGCCCGCAGCCTGGCGCGCATGTGGCGCGAGAAGCAGGCCAAGCGCTCGGGCCAGTGGGTGGACGTGTCCGATGACCTCTCCGACTTCCGCCAGACCGTCATCGACGTGAACACCACGCGCAGGCCCGTCATGGGCATCGAGCCGGGGCGCGGCGGCTTCACCATCCGGGGGCTAGCGCCCGTCACCGGACCCGGCGGCCGCCATCTCGGCTCCGTGGAGGTGCTCATCCCCTTCGCCGAGGTGCTTTCGGCCGTGGAGGAGGGCAGCCCCGTGCGCGCCCTGCTGTTCATGAACCACGACAAGCTCTCCATCACCACGAACCTGCGCGACCCCGAGAAGTATCCCGTGCTCGACGGCAAGTACGTGCTCATCCACGGGCAGGACCGGGCCGAGGTCCGGGCCGACGTGGGCACCGCGCTCCTCGACAAGGCCCAGGCGGCCTCCCTGTTCGAGATCGTCGGCAGCACGGCGCTGGGGGCCATGCCCGTCAAGGACTACAAGGGCGAGCCCATCGGCGTGGCCGTGCTCGCCCAGGACATTTCCGCCCAGCAGGCCCTCATCGGCCAGGTGCTGCTCTTTGTGGGCATCTGTCTCGCGCTGGTGGTGCTCCTGCCCGTGGTCAGCACCCTGTGGGTGTTCCAGGTGTCCATCATGCGCCCGGTGAACCGCGCGGTGCGCGTTACCGACGGCATCGGCAAGGGCGACCTCACGGGGCGGCTTCCCGTGGACACCAAGGACGAGATCAGCGTGCTCTCGCGCTCCATCAATACCATGGTCGAGGGCTTGGAGGCCAAGGCGGAGCTGGCCCAGGCCATCTCCGACAACGACCTCACGGGCGAGGTGCGCCTCGCCTCGGAGCGCGACACCCTGGGCCGGGCCCTGCAACGCATGACCGAGAACCTCAACGAGGTGCTCGGCTCCGTGCGCCGCGCCGCGTCGGACGTGGACAACGCCTCGGCCCAGGTCTCTGCGGCGAGCCAGTCCCTCTCGGACGGCTCCACCCAGCAGGCGGCCAGCCTCCAGCAGATCACCAGCTCGCTCACCCAGGTTACCAGCCAGACCAAGACCAACGCGGCCAGCGCGGCCAAGGCCAGCGGCATGGCGGCCGATGTCCGCTCCAGCGCGGACCAGGGCCAGAAGGACATGACCGCCATGATCGAGGCCATGGGCGAGGTCTCCTCGGCATCGGAGGCCATCGCCAAGATCATCAAGGTCATCGACGAGATCGCCTTCCAGACGAACCTGCTGGCGCTGAACGCCGCCGTGGAGGCCGCGCGCGCCGGGCGCCACGGCAAGGGCTTCGCCGTGGTGGCCGAGGAGGTGCGCAACCTCGCCGGGCGCAGCGCCAAGGCCGCCCAGGAGACTGCCGAGCTCATCGAGGGCTCCGGGCGCAAGGTGGAGCACACCAACAAGATGGTGGAGCAGGCCGCGGGCAGCCTGGACAAGGTCATCGCCGACGTGGGCGAGATGGCCGCCCTGGTGGATGCCATCGCCAGCGCCTCGGGCGAGCAGTCCACGGCGCTGGTGGAGGTTTCCCAGGCGCTCCAGAATGTGGACACCGTGACCCAGCAGAACACCGCCAACGCGGAAGAGACCTCCGCCGCCGCGCACCAGCTCTCCAGCCAGGCCAGCCAGCTGAACCAGCTCATCTGCCGCTTCCGCCTCAAGCACCGCTCCGGGGAGGAGCACCTGGAGGCCATCTGCAAGGACAGCCGCATAACCGCCGCCGCGCGAAAGCCCGCCGGGGCGCTGCCCTCGGCCAAGGCGGCAGGGCCCCGGGGGGCTTCCTCTGGAGGCTGGGGCGAGGTGGACCCCGAGGAGATCATCTCCCTGGACGGCGACGAGTTCGGCAAGTATTAGCCCGCTTCCATAAGCGAACGACGAAACCATGCGGCCCGTCTCCCCGGAGGCGGGCCGTTTCCGTTCGTGGCCTGGCTATGACCGTGGCGTGAGTGGAGGGCGGCTACTGCCGGAGCCTTGGATCGAGGAGGTCGCGCAACCCCTCGCCCAGGAGGTTGTAGCCCAGCACGGTGATCAGGATGGCCAGGCCGGGGAAGATGGAGAGCCACGGGGCCACGCCCAGTACCTCCTTGCCGTCGGTGAGCATGTTGCCCCAACTGGGGTCCGGCGGCTGCACGCCGAGGCCGAGGAAGGAGAGGGACGACTCCACCAGGATCGCCCCGGCCACGCCCAGCGTGGCGGAGACGAGCACCGGGGCCAGGGCGTTGGGCAGGATGTGGCGGACGATGATCCGCGCCGGGCCCGCCCCGGCCACCCGCGCGGCGAGCACGAAGTCGCGCCCGCGCAGGGTCAGGGTCTCTGCGCGCACCAGCCGCGCCACGCCCATCCAGCTCGTGAGCCCGATGATGATCATGATGTTCACGAGGCTCGGCTCCAGGAAGGCGATGACCGCCAGGATCAGGAAGAAAGAGGGGAAGCAGAGCATCACGTCCACGAAGCGCATGATGATCTCGTCGGCCAGCTTGCCGAAATAGCCCGTCACGAGCCCCAGGGCCAGGCCGATGGCCGTGGAGATGCCCACCGCCACGAAGCCCACCCAGAGGGAGACCCGCCCGCCGTGCAGCAGCCGGGAGAGCACGTCGCGCCCCAGGGCGTCGGTGCCGAGCCAGTGGCCCGGCCCGGGCGGCAGGAGGATGGCCGTGGTGTCGATGGCCGTGGGGGATTGGGGTGCGAGCAGCGGCGCGAGGATCGACGCCAGGGAAACCAGCGCCACGATGCCCCCGCCGAGGACCAGCAGGCCGTTTCGGCTGAGGAAGGAGGGCCGCCGGAGGCTCATTCGCCGCCTCCGTCGCGCGCCCTGGGGTCGGCCAGGCCGTAGCCCACGTCCGCCAGCAGGTTGCCCGCCAGGGTCAGCACCGCGCCGAGCACGAGCGAGCCCATGATCAGCGGGTAGTCCCTGGCCATGACCGCCTGGTAGAAGAGCTGGCCCAGGCCGGGCAGGGCGAAGAGGGATTCGATGATCACCGAGCCGCCGATGAGCCCGGGCACCGAGAGGCCCAGCAGGGTGATGACGGGCATGAGGGCGTTGCGCAGGGCGTGGCGGTAGACCACCACGCGCTCGGGCAGCCCCTTGGCCCGCGCGGTCATGATGTAGTCCTGGCGGAGCACTTCGAGCATGCTGGAGCGCATGAACCGCGACATGCCCGCCAGTGAGCCGAAGGTGTAGATGAAGATGGGCAGGGCGAGGTGCCTGGCGTAGTCCAGCTGCCGGGCCCAGAAGTCCATGCGCGCGTGGTCCATGTCCGTGAGGCCCGAGATGGGCAGCACGGGCCACCAGATGCCGAAGAGCTGCATGAGCAGCAGCGCCAGCCAGAAGCCGGGCATGGCGAAGCCGATGAACACGAACACCGTGGAGGCCTTGTCAAAGGCGGAGCCCCTGCGCCTGGCCGAGGCCACGCCGATGGGGATGGCGATGGCCAGGGTCAGCACCAGGGAGGCCACGTTCATGGAAAAGGTCAGGGGCAGGCGCTCCACGATCTTGTCCCAGACGGGGCGGTGGTCGCCGGAGAGGGACTGGCCAAAGTCGAGCCTCGCCAGGCGCGCGACCCACTGGCCGTACTGCACGTGGATGGGCTGGTCGAGGCCGTAGAGCTTTTCCAGGCGCTCCTGGGCCTCGGGGGTGACGA
>JBFWJM010000202.1:0-6321 GCA_050253205.1 Desulfovibrionaceae bacterium | reverse complement strand
CAGCCCCTCGGGCAGCTCGGTGGGCACGTCCTTCATGGAGTGCACGGCGAGGTCGGCCCGGCCGTCGAGCAGGGCCTCCTCGATCTCCTTCACGAAGAGCCCCTTGCCGCCCACCTTGGCCAGCGGCACGTCAAGGATCTTGTCGCCCCGGGTCTTGATCTTCAGCAGTTCGACCCGGACGTCGGGGTACTGGGCGTGCAGGCGGGCCTGGATGTGCTCGGCCTGCCAGAGGGCGAGCTTGGAGCCTCGGGTGGCGATGGTGATGGAGCGCATGGGGAAACCTTGAAGCGGAGGTGGAGGGTTAGCCGCAGGAGGAGCAGTTGCCGCCGGAGCAGCCGGAGCAGCCGGAGCCCACGCCGCGATACTGGGGCTTGGGTGCGGCGTCCTCGCCGCCGCCGGAGGAGGGGGCCCCGCCGCACTTGAAGCCGCAACGGGAGATCAGCTTGGCGGTGTTGTTCGAGCCGCATTTTGTGCATTGCACGACGTCGGAATCGGAAAAAACGAGTTCCTCGAACGTCGCGCCGCAGTCCTCGCAGGTGTATTCAAAGATGGGCATGTTTCCTCCGATGCTGGTGAACCCCTGGTGGTGTGGTCCGAATCGGGGGGTTTGTCAACCGCGCGCGGCAAGGCCTGCCGCTGGTCGCAGCCCCCCGCTGCTGGTCATAGCACCATAGATGGGCACGAAGGCGGCCCGAGTCAAGGGAGCGCCGGGCGTTGCCCGGAAGAGGCCGTTGACGGTCCACTGATTCGATGCGGAGATCCTCGCTGACTGTTGAAAAACGCATTCTTCGCAGGCGGTTCAAAAGTGTGAGCTGCAAGGAAGTGAAAAAATCCAGGACGCGCAGTGTATTGCGAATACATAAGCGGTCTGGGTTTTTTCGCTGACGCAGCAGATTGCACTTTTTCAACCGCCTGCTAGCTGCTAGCGGCCCACGGACTCGATGAGCCGCTTGAGGTCCGTGGAGGTGCGGGCCAGGTCGCTGACGGCTGCGGCGGATTCCTGCATCTGCTCCCGGGCCTCGCGCGAGATGGTCATGATGGCCTCCATGGAGGCGTTGATCTCCACCTGGGCCTTGGACTGCTCGCGGGCGGCCTCGGCGATCTGCCCGATCTGCCGGGCGGCCTGCTCCGCGTGCCCGGTGATCTCCCGCAGGACCCCGCCCGCCTCCAGCACCTGGTCGCGCGTGCGGCGCACGGCGTCGGCCGCGAGGTCCGTGTCCGCGATGTTGTGCGCGGCGGCCTCCTGCACGGCGGAGACGGAGCGGTGCACCTCCTGGGTGGCCTGCATGGTTTTCTCGGCCAGCTTGCGGACCTCGTCCGCCACCACGGCGAAGCCCCGGCCCGCGTCGCCCGCCCGCGCGGCCTCGATGGCCGCGTTGAGCGCCAGCAGGTTGGTCTGGTCCGCGATGTCGGAGATGACGTCGATGACCGAGCCGCTGGACTGCACCTGGTGGCCCATGGAGTCCATGCTGCCCTTGAGGGCCGAGGCCAGGCCGTTGACCTCCTCGATGGAGGCGATGGAGCGGTCCATGCCCGCGAGCCCGGCGCGGGCGCTCTGCACCGAGGCGGCGGTGGAGTCCGTGGCGGCCTGGGCATTCTTGGCGGTCTCGGCCAGGACCATGCTCATCTCGTCCACGGCGGAGGACGCCTGATCGATGCGCTCGAACTGGGTGCGCACGCCTTCGTTGACGGAGTCCACCTGCGAGGCGAGCTGCTGCGCGCCCACGGAAACGGACCGCGCGATGGAATCCGCCTCCTCGGCCATGCGCTGCATGGCCTGGTTCTGGCGGCCGATGTGCTCCTCCTTGGCGCGGATGTCCGTGAGGTCCATGACCACGGCGAAGGCCCCCAGGGCCTTGTCGTGGAGGTCGTAGAGGGGGGCGGCGTCGAGCCGGACCTTGAGCCTTCTGCCGTCGCGCGTGGTCCATTCGCGCTCCACGTTGGTGATGGGGCGGTGCTCCTCGTAGCAGCGGCGGGTGATGGTCTTCTCGCCGTCCGGCCGCTGGAGGAACACGGAAACCCGCTCGCCCTTGAACTCGGCGTGGTCGCCCTCGTAGCCCAGCAGGTGCAGGAGCTGCGGGTTCACGTAGGAGACCCGGGACTCGGTGTCGGCCACGAGGCAGGGCACGGTCATGCCCCGGAGGATGCCCTGGGAGAAGCCCAGCTCGCTGCGCAGCGTGCGGACCATGGACTCGATGCCGTCGGCCAGCTCGCCCATCTCGGCATGGAAGCGCCCGGCGAGCTCGGCGTCGTAGTCGCCCTGGGCCGTGCGCGAGACGAAGCGGAGAATGGCGTGGATGGGGTGCAGGAGCTCGCGCCGCAGGAAGTAGACCGTGGTGGCCGCCACGAGCAGGGTGGTGACCACGCCGAGCACCAGGGCCGCCCAGCGCAGGGTGGACACCGCGCCGAAGGCCTCGTCAGCGTGGATCTCGGCGATGAGCCCCCAGCGGACGCCGCCGAACTCCACGGGCGCGTACGCCGTGAGGTGGTCTGTGCCTTCCTCGGGGAAGACCCCGCTGCCCTGGTTTCCGGCCAGGGCGGCGGCCACGGCCTCGGTGTCCATGTGGTGGGCGTCGGGGTCGGCGAAGGCCTCGGCAACACTCATGCCCGCGTGGGGCATGTCCGTCCTGGGCAGGCCGTCCTGGCCCACGAGGAAGACCTCGCCGCTCTCGCCCATGCCCGAGCGCACGAGCATGGCCTCCGAGAGCGCGGCCAGGGGAATCTGCAACACGGCCACGCCCTGCACGTCGCCCACATGACTGCGCACGGGCGCGAAGAGGAAGGCGCAGGGCGCGCCGCCCAGCGGGGCGAAGGACTCCACGTCCGAAACCGCGACCTCGCCCTCCTTGGCCCGCTTCCAGGCCTGGGCAAAGGAGCTCTCCTTGAGCTCCGGGGCGGATTTCACGTTCATGCCGTGGAGGTTCACGTGCTTCACGGAGAGCAGCACGTAGCCGTAGTCGTCGGTGAGGATGGCGTCGTCGTAGCCGAGCACCTCCACGAAAGGCTGGAACGCCGGCAGGACGTACTCGCGGTCGCTCAGGTAGTCCGCGTCATCGAAGTCCTCGTAGTTCCGCAGCAGGCCCAGGGCGTGGTACACGTCCTTGACCCGGGAGAAGATGGCCGTCTCCGCCTGCCAGGTCTCGGCCATGGCCTCGAAGGCGGCGGCCTTGGCGTGGAGCATGGACTGGAGCTGGCCGAAGGTCTGGGCCCGCAGGCTGCGGGAGGCCGTGTTCACGCTGAACACGCCCATGATGAGCAGCGGGAGCAGGCCCGCCAGCAGGCAAAAGCCGATGAGCTTCGTCTTCAGGGACATGGGACCACCTTGAACTGTTCGTGCCCGTGCAATCGCACGGCGACGAGCATTACCCGGGCAGCCGGGTGGATTGTTACGGACGTGTGAAGAGAGGGTGAAGTTTTCCCGACTTCGGGCCCGCGCAAGGTGTGCGGGAAGATGAATCTTTCTTGACGCCGGAACGCGGCTCCATGTAGGTTTGCGATAGTGGAAAACCCCCGGCCGGAAGCGACGGCGACGGCCGAACCTCCAGGAGCCCGCATGTCCGACATCCTTCTCGTGGAAGATTCCCGCTTCTTCGCCTCCCTCGTGCTGCGCCGCTTTGCCCGGGAGCCGGAATTCACCGTGCACTGGGCCGAATCCTTTGCCGAGGCCAGGAGCAAGATCGAGACGGAGCGGCTCGACTGCTTCCTTGCGCTGCTCGACCTCAACCTGCCCGACTCTCCCCGGGGGGAGATCGTGGACTGGTTCACCCAGCGGGGCACCCCGTCCATCGTCTTCACCGGAGGGTTCGACGAGGAGGTGCGCCGGGCCGTGCTCTCCAAGCACGTGGTGGACTACGTGCTCAAGGAGAACGAGGACAGCCTGGAAACCCTGGTGCGCACCGTCAGGCGCATCCACAAGAACCAGTCCGTGAAGGTGCTCGTGGCGGACGATTCGGCCACGGCCCGCTCCTACCTCTCGAACCTGCTGGGCATGCACCTGTACCAGGTCATCGAGGCGCGAGACGGCGACGACGCCCTGCGCATGCTCGCCGAACACCCGGACGTGACCCTGGTGATCGCCGACTACAACATGCCAGGCAAGGACGGCTTCCAGCTGGTGAAGGAGGTCCGCAAGACCCGCTCCAAGGAGCAGCTCGCCATCATCGGCATGTCCGCCAGCGGCAACAACACCCTCTCCGCCCGGTTCATCAAGGCCGGGGCCAACGACTTCGTGAACAAGCCCTTCCTCACCGAGGAGTTCCACTGCCGCGTGGCCCAGAACGTGGAGCTCATGGAGTACATCGCGCTCATCCGCGCCCTCTCGGAGACGGACTCCCTCACCGGCCTCGCCAACCGCAGGCACTTCTTCGAGCTGGGACAGGCCGCCCTGGAGAAGGCCGCCGCCGAGGGCGCGCCAGTGGCCTTCGGCCTGGTGGACATCGACCACTTCAAGCGTGTGAACGACAGCTACGGCCACTCCGCCGGGGACGAAGTGCTCCGCTGGCTGGCCTCGGAGCTCGCCTCCCGCTTCGCCGGGGGCGCGGTGGTGGGCCGCCTGGGTGGGGAGGAGTTCGGCGTGCTCATGACCGGGGAGCGCGCGGCCAAGGCGGGCGGGCACCTGGAGGTGCTGCGCGCGGCCATGGAGAACGCCATCGTGGAGGTGGACCACTTCAAGATCCGCTGCACGGTGAGCGCGGGCGTGCAGGTGGGCGCGCTGGAGAGCCTCGACACCATGATCGCCCGGGCGGACGACCGACTCTACGAGGCCAAGAACGGCGGGAGGAACCGGGTCATCACCGGCGCGGACTGATCATTCGGTTGCACTGCGAACTACAGATGAAAAAAGGGGAGCCTCCGGGCTCCCCTTCTTGTTTGATTGCTTGGGCTGCTGGCTAGGCCTCGCTCCTGGCCAGGGGCCAGATGTCCTCCACCCGCTCCACCGGGGTGATCTTGATCCTGCGGCGCAGCTCGGCCGGGATGTCCGCCAGGTCCTTCTGGTTGCGCGCGGGGATGAGCGCCTGCTTCATGCCCAGGGCCACGGCCGCGAGGATCTTCTCCTTGATGCCGCCCACGGGCAGCACGCGCCCGCGCAGGGATATCTCCCCGGTCATGACCAGGTCGGAGCGCACGGGCACGCCCGTGAGCGCGGAGATGAGCGCGGTGACCAGCGTGACACCCGCAGAGGGGCCGTCCTTGGGGGTGGCCCCGGCAGGGACGTGCACGTGGATGTCCTTCTCCTCGCTGAAGGCCGGGTCGATGCCGTATTCCCTGGCATGGGCCCGGGCAAAGGAGAGGGCCGCCTGGGCGGATTCCTTCATCACGTCGCCGAGCTTGCCCGTGAGGGTCAGCTTGCCTTTGCCGGGCATGGTGGTGACCTCCACGTGCAGGGTCTCGCCGCCGTACGGGGTCCAGGCCAGGCCCACGGCCACGCCCGGGGGCAGCTCGCGCTCGCGCTCGTCGTCGAGGAAGCGCGGCACCCCGAGCAGGGTGTGCAGGTTGCGCGTGGTCACTCGGAAGGGCCCCTCGGCCCCCTCTGCCTTGCGGCGGGCCATCTTGCGGCAGACGGAGCCTATCTCCCGCTCCAGGTTGCGCAGGCCCGCCTCGCGGGTGTAGTCGCGCACGATCTTGCGGATCACGGTGTCGGGCATCTGGAGCTCGCCCTCGGCCAGGCCGTTCTCCTCGGCCTGCCGGGGCAGCACGTAGCGCCGGGCGATCTTGGTCTTCTCGTGCTCGGTGTAGCCCTCGATGCGGATGACCTCCATGCGGTCGAGCAGGGGCTGGGGGATGGTGTCGAGCACGTTGGCCGTGCAGATGAACATGACCTTGGAGAGGTCGAAGGGCACGTTCAGGTAGTGGTCGGTGAAGGTGTTGTTCTGCTCGGGGTCGAGCACCTCCAGCAGCGCGGAGGAGGGGTCGCCCCGGAAGTCCGCGCCGAGCTTGTCTATCTCGTCCATCATCAGCACGGGGTTGTTGGTGCCGCAGAGCTTCAGCGCCTGGACGATGCGCCCGGGCATGGAGCCGATGTACGTGCGCCGGTGGCCGCGTATCTCGGCCTCGTCGCGCATGCCGCCCAGGCTCATGCGGTGGAACTTGCGGCCCAGCGAGCGGGCGATGGACCTGCCCAGCGAGGTCTTGCCCACGCCCGGAGGCCCCACGAAGCAGAGGATGGGCCCCTTCATCCTGGGGTTCAGCTTGCGCACGGAGAGATATTCGAGGATGCGTTCCTTGACCTTTTCCAGGTCGTAGTGGTCCTCGTTGAGGATGGTTTCGGCCTTCTTGATGTCGAGCCTGTCGCGCGAGGACTTCTGCCAGGGCAGCTCCACC
>JBFWJM010000201.1:0-6325 GCA_050253205.1 Desulfovibrionaceae bacterium | reverse complement strand
GCGGATTACTCGACAATGGCCGATAGGTAGAGCGCCTTCTCGCGCATCCTGGCGGCGTATTCCTCCTGGCAGTTCTCCCCGGAGAGCGCCTCCTGGGCCTCGCGCTCGATGCGCCGGACCGTCCTCGCGGCCTCTTCCAGAAATCCCACCAGGGTCTTTGCTCGTTCGCTTGGCATGTGAGTACCTCCAACCCCGAGAGATACGGAAGCCGAGCGAAAAAAACAACCCGCCGCAGATTTTTTTACAATCCCCCGAAACGCCGCGCCCGCCCGGCCCGGGCCCACCCTTTACAAGGCCCGCGTTTGGTTCTACTCCATGCCGAAAACCGGAACCCTCAACCGGAACTTTGCAAGGAGCCCCCTTTTGAGCATCCTCTCCTCCTCCACGGGCCTGGCCCGATACCGCATCATCGAGGACGTGACCAACGAACAGGTCCGCGAAATCCCCGAAAAACTCCGCCAGTTCGCCTTCGTGGACATCGACGCCACCACGGACGAGCGCAGCTTCGGCTGGACGAGCATCGACAGCTTCCTGGACACGAACTGGCGTAAGGCCCCGCCGGAAAAGGCCCACTACATGGCGTTTTCCCTGCGCCTGGAAACCCGGCGCATCTCCCCTGCGGTGATGAAAAAGCACCTGCTCATCGCCCTGGAGGCCGAGATGGAAAAGGCCAAGGAGCAGGGCAAGGAGTTCATCTCCCGCGCGCGCAAGGCGGACATCAAGGACCAGGTGCGCCTGCGGCTCATGGCCCGGACCCTGCCCGTGCCCGCCGTGTTCGACGCCGTCTGGAACCTCCAGACCCACCACCTGCTGCTGGACACCACCAACGCCAAGGCCTGCGCCCTGTTCGAGGACCATTTCCTCATGACCTTCGAGCTGCACCTGGAGCCCCTGACCCCCTTCTACCTGGCCATGGACATGCTCGGCGGAGAAAAAGCCGCCCCCAAGCTCGAAAACCTCGACCCGACCATCTTCGTCTAGGTCACGGGAGACGCACCATATGGACATCATCGCGGACCGCGAAAACAAGCTCCTGGGCCAGGAGTTCCTCACCTGGCTCTGGCATGTCATCGACGTCACTGGCGGCAACTTCAAGACCAGCGGCGGCCAGGGCTTCGGCCTGGCCATGATGGAGACCGTCTCCGTGCAGGGCGGCGAGGGCGACGTGGTGGCCACCGCCACGGTGAAAAGCCCCGGCGGCGAGCTCACCGAAGCCCGGAGTGGCCTCAAGACCGGCAAGAAGGTCTCCAAGGCGCAGCTCAAGTTCAACATCGAGGAGGACGAGTGGACCGTGACGGTCCGCGCGGACGACCTCGCCCTCTCCGGGCTCAAGACGCCCAAGGTGGACATGAAGGACGCCGACGGCGAAGACCCGGACGGCAAGTTCCTGGAGAAGATGTACCTCATCGACAAATGCATGGAAATGCTCGACTCGGTGTTCTCCCAGTTCGTGCACCTGCGCATCTCCAAGGACTGGCCCGAGACGGCGGCCTCCATCAGGGGCTGGATCGAGAAGGGCTGAACGGAGCGGGGAATGGGCAAGGACGGGCCGATCATCGCCGCACTGGGCGACTCGCTCTTCGAGGGCTGGGGCCTCGCTCCGGGGGAGGATGCGCCCTCGGCGCTGGAGCGGCTCCTCGCCGCGCGGTCCATTCCCGTGCGCGTGCGCAATTTCGGCGTCTCCGGCGAGACGGCCGCCGAGGGGCTGCGCCGCGTGGGCCGGGTGCTGCGGGCGCGGCCCGCGCTCGCCCTGGTGGAGTTCGGGGCCAACGACTTCTACCAGGGCGTGCCGCCCGAGGTCATGGAGGAGCACCTGGCCGCCATGCTCTCCACCTTGAGGGACAATGGCGTGGCTGCGCTCATCGTGGGCATCCGCGCCCTGGAGGAATACACCGGGGCGGAGTACAAGGCCCGGTTCGACCCCGTTTTCGCCCGGCTGGCCGCGCGCTTCGGCGTACCCCTGGTGGAGGACGTGTTCTCGGCGTATCTCCACGACCCGGCGCTGCTCCTGCCCGACGGCATCCACCCCAACGCCGCCGGGGCCGAGGCCATCGCCCGGATGCTCAAGCTCCCGGTGCTGGAGGCGCTCTCCGCACTGGGCATCGCCGCCCCCTGAACACGGCCGGACACACCGCCATGCAATCCGCCATCTCCCCATTGGACCGCTTCCTCATCGCCTTTGCCACGCAGCGCTGGCGGCGCGTCCTGGCCTGGGCGGGCGTGGGGCTGGTGCTGGCCCTGGCGCGGAGCTGGTTCCTCATCTGGCTCGCGGCCTTCGTGCCCCTGGCGCACTTCTACGGGGCCTGGGTGCTGAAGCACCACTACCCCTACCTGCGCGAGCGCCTGGCGGCAATCATGGAGACCGAGGCGCGCGAGGCCTGCGGCCTGCCCCCCAGGGCCTGTGAAAAGGACGACGAGAATGGCGACAAAGATGACGACGAAGATGACAACGACGCGGGAGACGACCGCGAAGATGAAGCCGGAGATGGCGGCGGACAGCAAGGAACGCAAGCCCACCCGGTGCACCTCCTGGAGGAGGCCTCCGGCTCCGTGGGGCCGGGCAGCCTCGCCGCCCTGCCAGACACCCTCGCCCTGACGCTCGTGGCCCCCATGGAGGGCATGGCCGTGGTGGCCCGGCGCACGGGCACCATCTTCCCGCCCCGCTGGCTCCATCCGCTGGAGTTCCGCCACCATGACGACGGCCTCACGGAAATCTACTACGCGGACGTGAACTACGTGGACCTGGCCGACGGCGTCCTGACCCTGCACTTCTCCAACGGCGACACCTTCGAGCTCGGCCGTGGCCAGGGCGCGCGGGAGGCCGTGGCCGCCCTGCGCGAGCGGCTGCGGCGCCACAAGTCCGCCTCCTGACCCCGGCGGCACCCGCCTTGCCGCCCGGGCGCAAATGGCCTACCTTCCGGGGCGACTTTCACCGACCAACCACGGAAACCGCCATGCAATACGAACTCCGCCTCATGGACACCCAGGCCGGGGTGGGCTGCTTCGAGGCCCAGCCGAAGCCCAACCTGAGCCTCCACGAGATGCTCGACCACGCGGCCGAAAGCCCGCTGGACGACTTCATGCACCACATGCTGCTAAGGCGCATGGGCGAACTGCCCAACCGCAAGGTGCGCCAGCTGATCCGCGACGTCACCGAGGGGGACAAGCGCGGCGACCATGTGCTCGGCGCGCTCCTGGCAGAGGCCTGCCGCGTGCACATGCGCCTGACGGACTATCTCCCCCTGCTCAATGGACTCGACATGGACGCCCTCCTGGCCCACACGCCCACCCTGCACCTGCGCTCCGCCCTGCTGCCGGACCAGCCCCTGCACCGTGAATGGGCCGCCCTCTTCGCCGCGCACAACATCGACCACGCGCCCCTGCCTCGCCCGGAGGACGCCCCGCCCCTGCCCTACGCCGAGGACGAGCTGCGACTGCCGGAATGGACGCCCCTGGCCGAGGTCCGCGCCCGCCTGGAGGGGGCCCTGCCCCCGGCAAAGCCCCGCCGCCCCGTGGAGCAAACCACTGCCCTGGCCCTGGAGACCCTGGAGCGCGTGGGCGCGCCCCTGACCCCGGAGATGGCCCACCGCGCCTCCCTGGCCCCCTTCGGCCTGCTGCGCCACTGGAAGACATCGCTCTCCGTATCCCTGGGGCGAAACCGCCACTCCTTCGAGGGCATGCAGACCTGCTACGGCCGGGGGATCGGCCTGGACCAGGCCCGCGTGTCCATGCTCATGGAAATGGCCGAGCGGTACAGCGCGTACGCCTCCTTCGGCAAGAACGGGCTCCTGGGGCGCAACCGCCCATGCCCCCTCGTGCGCGGCTCCCTGGCCGGGCTCTCCGAGGAGCGCGCCTGCCTGCCGCTGGGCAGCCTGCGCCTGGAGGCCCCCTACGCCGGGCAGGAGCTTTACTGGATGGAGGGCGAGCGCCCCGACGGCAAGGGCGGCACCGAGCCCGTGCTCATCCCCCCGCAGCTCGTGTTCCTGTTCTGCAACCTGGACGAGCCGAGCCTGTTCTCCGCCATGGGCTCCACGGGACTCGCCTCGGGCAACACCCTGGCCGAGGCCAAGGTGGCGGCCCTGTGCGAGGTGCTGGAGCGCGACGCCATCGCCGTCACCCCGCTGGACGTGGCCGCGCACAAGGGCTGCTTCACCATCACGAGCGCGGACCCGGTGCTCGGGCGGCTTCTGGCGGCCTATGCGGAACACGGTGTGCACGTCTGGTTCCAGGACCTGACGGGCGGCCTGGGCATCCCCTGCTACCGCGCGTTTCTCATCGGCGAGCAGGGCGACGTGAACGTGGCCACGGGCTGCGGCCTGGACGGCGCGCGGGCGCTCGTCTCGGCCATGACGGAGATGCCCTTCCCCTTCCCCGGGCCGAGGACGGCCCCGGCCCCGGCCGGGCTGCCCGTGCGCGCGCTGGAGGAGCTGCCGGACCTCTCCTCGGGCTCGGCCGAGGGCGACCTCCTGCTGCTGGAGGCCGTGCTCATGGAAAACGGCCTCCAGCCCCACTACGCGGACATCACCCGGGGCGACCTGAACATCCCCGTGGTCCGGGCCATGGTGCCCGGGCTGGAGCTGATGTACGACTTCGACCAGTTCTCGCGGCTGAGCCCCCGGCTCTTCGCCAACTACCTTGGACTGTTCGCCTGATGGGGCCTGATGCGATCTGATTCGACCTGATGCGAAACGATGAAGGGGGCCTCGCGGCCCCCTTTTCCGTCATTTCGCTTACACCCTACTTCCCGTAATAGTACACGTAGTTGCCCTTGTCGCAGTTCCAGTTGGAGTAGGCGATGTCCAGCTGCGGGGAAACCTGGAACTGGACGCTCACCTCCTCGCCCTTGACCAGGGGCGCGGCCAGGGAAATCCAGCCCCGGCCCGGCACCACGGTGAAGTCCTTGCCCAGGGTCAGGGACTGCCAATCCCCCCCCTGGTCGCGCTTGGCCGCCTGGAGGATCCGCTGGACCACCTGGTAGCCCACGTAGACCACGGATTGCCCGGTCTGCCCCTCGCCCCAGTTCGCACCGTCGATGGTCTGGGTGTAGACCTCGGTGGACACGGCCGCGTTGTCCAGGTCCGCCAGGTCGATGGCCTCGATGATGGTGGTGTAGTCCATGGAGGAGTTCCAGCTCCAGGATTCGGGCAGGGTGGAGCCGTCGCCGAGGTACACCAGCAGGGTCCCGGCCAGCTCATTGCGCCCCGGCGGGTTCCAGCGGTGGGTCAGCAGGTCGAGGTAGCCGTCGCCGTTCACGTCCGCCAGGCGCGCGGCCGAGCCCCAGCCGCCGTACTCGGAGGTCCAGTCCGGCCAGCTCGTGCGCGGCTCGTACTGGATGACGAAGGGATCGAGGAAACGGTAGAGGGCGAAGCCCCCGCGCCCCTTGCCCATGTAGCTGTTGCCCGAGGCCGCGATGGTGGCCACGGTGTCCGGCGCGGCGGAGGTGGCCAGGTGGATGGTCGGCGCGAAGTCGATGCCGTTGCCGTAGTAGTTCTCGTCCATGGAAACCCAGCTCGCGCCCGCGTCCGGCGCGGCCTGCTGCTTGCCGAGGTAGAGGCGCACGGGCGCGGAGTCGAAGATCACGTCCATGAGCCCGTCCTGGTTCACGTCGCCGAAGGTCACGGCCATGGCCACGAAGGATTCGCTGGTCAGCCAGACGCGCCCGCTCTCCTCGGAGTAGCCGCCGTCCTCGTTCAGGTAGATGCGGTTCTGGACCTTGTAGGGGGGCTGGGGATTGTCCGCCAGGGGCCCGGTGCGCAGGGCGGCCGCCTGGGTGGTGCACTCCTGGGTGGCGAAGCTCTCCACCTCGGGGGTGGGCTCGCCGCATGCCACGGCCAGGTCGAGGTCGCCGTCGCCGTCGATGTCGCCCAATGCGCAGCCGAAGGAGGGATAGCCCGTGACCTTGAACGACGGCAGCGAGGCCAGGGTCCCGCCCTGGTTGTAGTAGACCTTCACGCCGCCGCCCTCGTAGTTGAGGTCCGTGCCCAGAAACACGGAAACGGCCACGTCGTTGTATCCGTCGCCGTTCACGTCGCCCACGGCGAGGGTGCCGTGGTGGTCCGTGTCGCCGGAAATCCAGTCCGGATTCTCGGGGAAGGTGCCGTCGCGGTTGTTCAGATACACGGCAACGTGCTGGAGCGCCTTGTCGTTGCCGGAGGAGACGACCATGTCCTCCCAGCCGTCGCCGTTGATGTCGGCCAGGGCGAGCCCGGTGCCGAAATCGCCGCCCTGCTGACCGGGGAAGAAGGGATTGGTGGCGAAGTTCGGCGTGGTGGAGTACGGCAGGCTCGCCTGGGTCCCGCCCGTACGTTTGCAGGCGCAGCCCCCG
>JBFWJM010000200.1:0-6334 GCA_050253205.1 Desulfovibrionaceae bacterium | reverse complement strand
GATCCTGATCTTCCGACCCCGGATTTCATCATCGAGGCCCTCTACGAGGCCGCCAAGAAGCCCGCAAGCCATCAGTATCCTTCCTATGTGGGCATGATGGCCTTCCGCAAGGCCGTGGCCGCCTGGTACGACCGCCGCTTCGACGTCAAGCTCGACGCCCTCACCGAGGTCATCACCCTCATCGGCTCCAAGGAAGGCATCGCGCATTTTCCCTGGGCGTTCATCAATCCCGGCGACCTGGCCCTGGTCTGCTCCCCGTGCTACCCGGTCTATGCCACGGCGGTGGATTTCGCCGGAGGCGTGGTGGAATACATGCCCATGACCGACGAGAACGACTTCCTGCCCGACCTCGACGCCGTGTCCGACGAAAGCTGGCAGCGGGCCAGGATGGTCTTCGTGAACTACCCCGGCAACCCCACCGCCGCCTCCGCGCCCAAGTCGTTCTACGAAAAGCTCGTAGCCAAGGCCAAGGCCACCAATACCATAGTAGTCTCCGACCTCGCCTATTCCGAAATCTACTACGACCCCGAGAACAAGCCCTGCTCCATCCTGGAGGTGGAGGGGGCCAAGGACGTGGCCATCGAGTTCCACTCCCTTTCCAAGACCTTCAACATGACCGGCTGGCGCATCGCCATGGCCTGCGGCAACCCAGAGCTGGTGGCCGGGCTGGGCAAGATCAAGGAAAACGTGGATTCCGGCGCGTTCAACGCCGTGCAGGAAGCGGGCATCAAGGCCCTGGAAGAGGGCGAGCCCTACGTGGAAAAGGCCCGGGCCATATATAAGGAAAGGCGCGACGCCGCCTGCGAGGCCCTCGCCTCTGCGGGCATCGAGCACCGCGTGCCCGATTCCTCCGTGTTCATCTGGGCCAAGGTGCCGAAGGGCCGGACGAGCGCCGAGTTCGTCACGAGCATCCTCAAGAAAACCGGCGTGGTGGTCACTCCCGGCTCGGGCTTCGGCACGTCCGGTGAGGGCTACTTCCGCATTTCCCTGACCGTGCCCACGGAAAGGCTCAAGGAGGCAGTGTCACGCATAGCCAGCTTGTAGACGTCTTCATCGGGATCGGGTCCAACCTGGGCAACCCGGAAGACAACCTGAACCAGGCCCTGGCCCGGCTGGAGGCATACGGCGACGACGTGAAGTTCCGCGCCGTATCCAGCGTGTATGAGACCGAGCCCCAGGGGCTCAAGGACCAGCCGTGGTTCCTGAACCAGGTGGCCCACTACGGCGTGGACGCGGAGATATGGTCGCCCGAAGGCTTCCTCTCGACCCTCCTGGCCGTGGAAGACCAGATGTTCCGCGAGCGCAACGTGCCCAATGGCCCGCGCGTCATCGACCTTGATCTGCTGCTCTTCGGCAGCGTCTCCCAGGTCAACGGCTTTCTCGACCTGCCGCATCCGCGCATGCTGGAGCGGGCATTCGTGCTCGTGCCGTTGCTGGAGATCGCCCCGGAGCTGGAGCTCCCGGACGGCACCCGAGCGAAGGACGCCCTGGCCAGGCTCCGCTACCGCCAGGAAGGCATGAGGATCTTCCAGGATTGAGCAAACCGCACGCAACCGGGCCGGGCTTCCGGCCCGCCCCGCCGATGCAGGCGGGGAAGGGGGCTTCATGAGCAAATTCCTGTTTCTGGCGATTGCCATTGCCGGCCTCTACTTCCTCTTCAAGGGCGACCGCCGCAAGAAGGAAATGAGCAGCAAGAAGGAGGCGGACCGCCTCAAGGCCACGGGCGAACTCGTCCGCGACCCGGAGTGCGGCACCTTCGTGCGCAAGGACGGCGACATCCGCGTGCGCTCCGGCGATGCCGTGCACGTGTTCTGCTCGTACCAGTGCCGCGAGAAGTACCTCAAGCGTCTGGGCGTCGAGCCGCCGAAACCCGATACCGACGAAGAAGAAACCCGGGAAGGGTGATTTTCTCGCCCGAGGGGTGTAGGTTTGTTTCATCGTCCGGCACCCAACAGGAGTGAGAAATGAAATTCTTCATCGATACCGCGAATCTGGATGAAATCCGGCAGGCCAAGGCCCTTGGCCTCGTCGATGGCGTGACCACCAACCCCACGCTCATGGCCCGAGAGGGCGAAGACTGGCGCGCCGTGGCCCGGGCCATCTGCGCGGAGGTGGAAGGCCCCGTGAGCCTGGAGGTCTTTGGCGTCACGGCCGAGGCCATGCTGGAGGAAGCGCGGGAGCTGGTGTCCTTCGGGCCCAGCGTGGCCGTGAAGGTGCCATGCACGGACGAGGGGCTGCGCGCCTGCCGCGAGCTGAGCACCAACGACGTTCCCGTGAACGTGACCCTCGTGTTTTCACCGCTCCAGGCGCTGCTCGCCGCCAAGGCTGGTGCGGCGTACGTCAGCCCGTTCGTGGGCCGCCTCGACCACATTGGCCAGGTCGGCATGGACATGGTCCGCCAGATCGTGACTATCTTCGACAATTACGGGTTCGACACCGAGATCCTCGTGGCCTCCATCCGCACGCCGACACACGTGCTCGACGCCGCGCTCATGGGCGCGGACGTCTGCACTATCCCGTACAAGGTCATGCTCGACCTGCTCAAGCATCCGCTGACCGATTCCGGGTTGGAAGCCTTTTTGAAGGACGCCGTCACGCTGGCCTGAGCCGCCGCCACCATCACCGAAAATCCCCACGCAAAGCGGCCGCTCTGGCCGCTTTTTTTATGTGCTCCCGACAGGCGGGCCATCAGAGCAGGAAAAAGCTGTCCTGCCACGAGTGGAGGCCGAATCCCGGGTTATGGCTCGATTTGTCACCATCGAACGCGCCAAAAGACCTCATATCCTACCTTCGTCCACAGAAGAATGCCTGAACAATACGGAGAGTCGCGCAGCCTGGAAATGCAGCAGAGCGGACAATCAGCCAGCAGCACGATCTCGAAAACAATCGCCGCACACCAATTCTTGTCAGGTCAAGCACGACTCATGTTCATTCTGACAAAGAACAACGTGACAAGCGAAAACAAGCCGACGGGGCAATGAGTTGAGAGGAGTCTCGGTGACGGCGGTTACCAAAACATGCAGCATCTCAAGCGTTGAATCATCTTCCCCTCTCTCAACCTTCGCCAGCCTGTCTCATAATGTAAATTATGTTAACTTTAATACATGCGCGGGTGGAGAGAGTGCCCTCTTGCCTCCGGAAAGCTGGCTTGATAGTTGAGATGAAATCCGGTCGCGTTCGCTGGGCTTGGCCTGCCCATGGCCCGCCAACCATGCGATCCTTTTCCGGCCATCGAATTGCCTCACGTCATTACGCCTGTTGAAACTGGAACGTATCATCCGCGAGATCATTTCATGAACTACCTTTTCCGCTTGATGGTTTTCATCCTTTTGCTCGCCCAGGTGTGCGGCGTCGCTTTTGCGGACCCCGCCAGGACGAGCACGACGAGCACGAAGCCCCAGAGCTCGGGCAATGCCACCACTCCAGCAAAATCTTCTGCTTCGACAACCAGTTCCTCCCCAAAGGAAATGAGCTACGAGGAATGGCTGGAGCGCTACAAGGCGTGGGACAAGCTGGACAAGGTCTATGGTGAGGAGCGGACCCCGGAAAACATTCTCACCCAGGCGCAAAACGCCCTAAATGCGGGGAATCCTGTGCGTGTGCTGGAGATTGTCGAAGGTGTGGCCCCCTTTGAGGATGACAATGCCACAGAGGCGCAACGGTTGTGGCTGGGCGGGCAGGCCTATCGCGCCCTGGGCCAGCCCGAACGCGCCGTGGCCTGGTTTTCCCAGGCGTCCCCCCTCTTCCAGGCAGCGAAACGAACGGAACGTTTCTCCGACGAACCGGCCCTGGCCGCTCTTTGGCGCGATGTATTTCGCAAGCTCTTTCTTCAGTTCAACTACAACGTTGGCATGACTCGCGAGGCGCAGGAGGTGTTCCTCCAGAACATGATTGGTCAGGCGTCCGAAGTTTGGCCGTCTGACAAATTCTGGTCATCCGCCCATACTGCCCTTGAAGATGCCGCACAGTTTCAAGCGCTTGGCGATGTCGAGAAGGGCAAGGACGGCCAGGATGATTCCAATGCCACAACAGCAGACTATCACGTTGAAATATCAAATGATTCTTATTTTTCTTTCGGCGCTGCTCGTGACAGGACGACCGTGTCCATGGCCTTGGCCGCCTCTGCCTTGGACCGCCCCGGCAGCACCTCCTCACCAATCGATGATTCCGATAATGACTTCATTGCATTCTGGAACACCTTGGCTTGCTTGATCGAAAATGACGATATGTCAGAGGCGTGTGCCTTGGATCAACTGCATCTCAAGAGTTTCCGCTCCAGGGCTTTTGTGGAAGACGGACGCCTGGTGCCGCTGGCATCGCGCCTTCGGGAGGCCTGGTTCCTGGTGCCCGTGGATGGGGCCGAGGCTGATTTCAGCAGGAACGTGCGTCTACTCGACAGCAAACAACTTCATGATCTTTTTGTGGAAAACAAACAGGCCTCACTGATGATCGAGCCTGTTCCGGCAGATCGCCTCGCCGTTTGGGAGCTTGGTGCCGCTCTGGCCGCGGGAGACAAGGATGCCGCGAGCGAAGCCCTTGCCAGCGTGGAAGACCCCGGCTCCCTGCCCCTCGGGCTCTACCTCTCCACGCTCATGGCCCTGGACGTCGCTCCCGAGAGCCTGGCCAGTGGTGGTCAACCATCTGGAATATCACAGGATGACTTGAGAATCCTGATGGAAGCAGCCGGAGCCTCTCCCAGGGCCGCCTTCCGGCTGCCGTTTTGGCAGGTGGTGGACCCGGCCACGGACCGCGACACGCTGATCCGCCGCTGGCCCCTCGACCCGGACGTCTTGCTGGAGGTTTGGAAGCACGATTGGCAGGTCTCGCCCGAGCCCGAGCTGGCGCGCAGGCTGGCGTATCTCTATGGGGACTCGCCCTATGGCGACCTGGCCAGCATCTACCTCGCCGGGCGAGCCCTGGAGGAAAAGCAGCTTCCCCTCTCACGCTACTACCTCAACCAGGTGCACCTGGATGACGCCAACGCCACCATCACGGCGAAATACTATGAAACGGATGCGGAACTGCAGATTGCCAACGAGGATATGGATGCGGCGTACCAGTCCTACCAACTGCTCGTGGACACCGGAGTACCCATCGACGACATGACCCGGATGAAGATCGCCTTCCTGCTCCAGCAGCGAGGCCAGCTCTCGGAGGGTCGGGAGCACCTGCTGCGGCTCTGGGAGCGGAAGGACGAGTTCGACACCGCCATGCAGGCGGAATTGTTGTTCTATCTTGCAGAAGGCGAACAGGCCATGGGCAATTCCGACCTCGCCCTCGACTACTACCTGCAACTCGCCTGGAAGTATCCCCAGGAGAGCATGTGGGCTTTGACGGCCATGTATCGCGCCGCCACCATTTACGAAACAGCCGGACAATTCGAGCCGGCCGCGCGCCTGCTCCAGACCGTGGTCAAGAATGCGCAGACCCCCAAGCAGAAGGAGGCCGCACAGCAGCGCCTGGACGACATTGAGGCCCGCCGAGCGGAGCGCCCGGAAATCGGCGCGGGTAGTGTGCCCTACCCGTTCTGACCTGGTTTTGGGGGCGTTTCCCCCTCCGCCTTTCATTCCGCAACACTGCCGCGCACTGGCGTGTGGCGTGATGCACACCAACAGCAACCGGAAAGGGCCTGCGGAGGGGATTCCTGATAAGGCCGACCTGCGAGGCCGAGATAGGATTGCAATCCTCCTGGTACAACGACCTGATCAGCGTTGTGCGTCCTGTCCGTGCAAAGCCTCCGTGCTTGACTTCGAGGGGCATGCTGGCATAGTTCCGCTGACGTCTGGTGTGGCTGAGTGCCACGAGAGGGAATCCCGTGCAATCCGGGAGCGGTCCCGCCGCCGTAAGTTCCATTCAACCGACCCCGAACATGCCACTGGGCTGCTGCCTGGGAAGGCCGGGGACCCGGGGAACGAGCCGGAAGACCTGCCAGGCCGATGATTCAGGACGCCTTATGGCAACGGGAGTCTTGCCTGCAGGCGCAATTGGGGAAAAAACGGTTCCCTTTCTCAACGCACGGCTGAGAAAGGGTTTTTTGTTGCTTCCCCCAATGGCTCCCACGAACCTATGGAGATGTCCCATGTTTCGTGGCAAAGGTTTTCACTGTTCCCTGGGTGCCTTGTTGTTGGTGCTCGGGGCTGTTCTCCTCACTTCATTGGCCTGGGCCCATTCGCCCGACGAGCCCGATGCCCGGAAAACCGGGATCCTGCTGGTCGCCTTCGGCACAAGCGACCCGGATGCCAAAGTATCGTTCGAAAAAATCGATCAATTGACACGTGAGGCGCATCCGGACATTCCCGTCCGCTGGGCCTACACCTCGCATCTCATCCGCCAC